>JAYTNA010000085.1:0-1901 GCA_043748865.1 Saprospiraceae bacterium | reverse complement strand
CAATGCAGCTTTTTCTCGATTCTTTCGGCGCATTTCTCGGCGTGCGTAACGGACAATTTTTGGTGCGCACCGGTACGTCGCGCAACGAACATTTATTTCCGGTGCGTGAAGTAAACGTAATTTTTATCACACGCGGTACAACGCACACCACAGACGCGCTTATACTCGCACTGAAAAATGATATCCCGATGATTATTCTCGACGGTATCGGGCATCCGGTCGGACAAGTTTGGTCGGGTAAATTCGGTTCCATCTCTACTATCAGGCGCAATCAAATTTTATTTGCTGAAAGTAACGACGGTTGGAAGTGGCTCGCCAATCATTTGCGCAGAAAAATTGATGAACAACTCGGCTTATTGCACAGGTTTTCCGTTTATTTCAACGACGACGTAAACGCCATGCGCCGTTTGATGCGCATTACGCCGACGATGCAAGGTCTGTCAAATAATTTTGAACGTTGGCAACCGGTGGAGAACGAAAACTTTTCATTAACCGCCAATACGTTTCGCGCTTGGGAAGCCACAGCTTCGCGTTATTATTTTCGTTTTTTGGCATCGGTCGTGCCGACTAAATATACTTTTGAAAACAGAAATTTTCGTCCGGCACGCGACAAGTTTAATTGTCTGCTCAATTACTTATATGGCATCCTTTACGCGTACGTCGAATTGGCACTTATGAAATCCGGTATAGATCCGGCTATCGGTATTTTGCACATTGACAGATACAATCGTCCTACGATGGTTTATGATTTCATTGAAGCCTATCGGCATTGGGCAGATACAGTGGCGTTACAATTAATTTTTGATGACGCGTTGCCCGACGATGCTTTTTCGGAATTACCGAATTTTTTTCAAGACGACAAAGATGACTCCGAATCGCAAGGTTTTTGGCTCGCAAAATCAGGTAAGCCGATTGTCGTCAAAACATTTTTGAGTTTTATGGAAGAAAAAATACCGCACATCCGCAATCAACAAAAAAGATTCATTGTACTTGACCTCGAAGCACAAGCGTTGGCAGCACTGTTGAAGGTGCGTTGATTTGTTAAAAGGTTAATTCGATAAATCAACACCATTGATGAATGTAAGTTTAATCTTTTTATGACTGAAAGTTTGCCGCCCGTTAATTTACTTTCTTTTGTCTTGACACAAATGAAAGTAACAAAGAAAAAGTCAAGTCCGCAAAACTCCCTCCGGTCAAACAGCGTTGCGGACGGCTCTGCTTCTTTCCAAATACTTCCGTGTTTAAATTGACAAAAAATTCAAAATTTTATGTATCCAATGAAAATTATTTTACAACTCCTCGCGTTCTCGTTTTTATTTTCGGCGCAACCACATCAACTTGCTGCGCAAAATGATACAGCCGGTGAAGGTTTCGATAAAATTTTTCATACTGCCGACCTCGCCGGTGAAACGGCAACGCAAGCGTCGCGACGCGCACAAGCGCAACGCACACAAGCATTACCCGACGATTCTTATCGCGTTGGTTGCGAATGTATGTCCGGCGAAATACGCTCTACCACCGGCATCGGTTCATGTTCCGGTCAAGGCGGCGTGCGCTATTGGTTGGTCGTCAATGCCGCCGGCGATACTTTAAAATATCCGACGGCACGACAAGCACTTAACGCAGACAACGAACCGACACCTTACATCGGACCAAGTCCGCAAGTACGTTCAAGTTCGCAACCGACAATAATTATCATGCCCGTTCAATCGGCAAACGGTTTTGCCGCCGTTGCTCCAAATTCGACATCCTATGCACCGGATTCTCAAATCGTCGCGTATGAAAATTTATATACGCGTCGCGATTCATTATCCGGTATAAACGGAAAAGATAAACCTGTTATGCTCGGAATACCCCACGTTTTACATGCACTCATACAATTGTGTATGTTGCTCGTCGTG
>JAYTNA010000084.1:0-5173 GCA_043748865.1 Saprospiraceae bacterium | reverse complement strand
TAAATATTCCGGAGTTTCAATTGATAGCAACATTTAAAGCGAATTAAAAATAGTGCTTGTCAAGATTTTAATAAATAAAATGTCCAAAATCCAAAATCCAAAATCCAAAATCGAGAAAGTTTCCGTTTTCAGAAAAGCACATTTTAATGCGGCGCATCGCTTAAATAATCCGAAGTGGTCGGAAGAAAAAAATAAAGAAATTTTCGGTTTGTGCAACAACGCCAACTACCACGGACATAATTACGAGATAGAAGTCAAAATTACCGGTGAAGTTGATCCAAATACCGGTTTTGTTTTCGATTTAGGTTTTTTAGCGTTACTTATAAAACAACACATTGAAAATGCTTTCGATCATAAAAATTTGAATTTAGATTGCGAAGAGTTTAAAACATTGATACCTACGGCAGAAAATATCGCAATAATAATTTTCCAAAAATTACGTCCGCACATAGAAAAAAAATACGATTTACACATACGACTTTACGAAACACCCCGTAACTTTGTTGAATTTCCGGGTTAATCCGGTTATTTGTTATCGGTTATCAGTTATCAGTTATTCGTTATCGGTTAAAAGGAGTAATAACCGATGACCGATAAACATCATCATCTTCCACATTTAAACTGTTAAATCTATGCGTACGCAATTACTTCTCGCCTGTGCTTGTATGCTGTTAAGTATTTCCTACAAATCAACAGCGCAAGACAATACTAATTCAAAAGATTTTCAAGATAAATTTCGTCAACTTGAAGAAATTTTACCGACACCGAATGAATATCGCAACGGTGCAGGTGCGCCCGGACATAATTATTTTCAGCAGCAGGCTGATTATTCTATGGATTTGGAACTCAACGACGAGAAACAACAAATTTTAGGTGAAGAGACTATCACTTACACCAACAATTCACCTGATGCACTGACTTATTTATGGCTGCAACTCGACCAAAACCATTTTGAAACAAATGGTATTGCCGCAAAAACACACGCGCAATCTATGAGCGACAAAATGTCAACCAATCAATTAGCAGGACTTGATCCGCAAACGGATTACGGTTTTAAAGTGGATTATGTTCGCGATGCGGTCAATAATAATTTGCCGCACACAATTGTTGAAACAATGATGCGCGTTGATTTACCGAAAGCCTTGAAACGTGGTGAAAAAGTTTCTTTCAAAGTAAAATGGATGTTCAACATTGTTGATCGTTTAAAAACCGGTGGTCGTTCGGGATGGGAGTATTTTACTGACGAAAAAAATTATTTGTATTGCATGGCACAACATTATCCGAGAATGTGTGTATATAACGACGTAACAGGTTGGCAGAACAAACAATTTTTGGGCGCGGGCGAGTTCACTTTGACTTTCGGTAATTACGACATGCGCATAACTGCACCGGCTGATCATGTCGTAGGAGCGACCGGCGTTTTACAAAATCCGGCGCAATGTTTAACCGCTACTCAAACCGAAAGATTTAATCGTGCAAAACAAACTACTGATGCGCCGGTAATGATAATCACGGAAGCGGAAGCGCGTGCTAATGAATCCGGCACAAAAGCAACCGGTAAAAAAACTTGGAACTTCAAAGCGGAAAATGTACGCGATGTGGCTTTTTGCAGTTCTCGAAAATTTATTTGGGATGCAATGGCTGTGAAACAAGAAAACGGAACGATGCCTTTAGCGATGTCATATTATCCGAAAGAAGGTAATCCGTTGTGGGAAAAATATTCGACACGCGCTGTTGCACATACTTTGCAGCAATATTCTAAACACACTTTTCCTTATCCTTATCCGGTAGCGATTTCTGTTCACACGGATCAAATCGGTATGGAATATCCGATGATGTGTTTCAACGGCGGTCGTCCGGAAAAAGATGGTACTTATAGTGCGCGTACAAAATATGGAATGGTTTCGGTCATCATTCATGAAGTCGGACATAATTATTTTCCGATGATTGTGAACTCCGACGAACGTCAATGGACCTGGATGGATGAAGGCTTAAATTCTTTTTTACAATACCTCGCCGAACAAGAATGGGAACGCGATTACCCGAGTTGGCGCGGACCGGCTGCGAATTTGGTGGATTATATGAAAGGCGACAAATCGAAATTAGAACCGATCATGACTAACTCCGAATCAATCAGACAATTCGGTAATAATGCTTACGGCAAACCGGCAACTGCTTTAAATATTTTGCGTGAAACAGTCATGGGACGCGACTTGTTTGATTATGCGTTCAAAACATACTCCCAACGTTGGATGTTCAAACAACCGATGCCGGCAGATTTTTTCAGAACAATGGAAGACGCTTCGGCGGTAGATTTAGATTGGTTTTGGCGCGGTTGGTTTTATACAACAGACAATGTTGATATCGCCATTGCGAATGTAAAAACTTTTAAAGTCAACACAAAAAATCCGGATGTAGAAACGTTGGCTAAAAAAGAAATGGACGCGAGTGCGCAAAAAGGCATCAGCAGTATCAGAAATAAAAAGGATGTGGCACAAACAGCCGATGAAAAAAATCCGAACCTAAAAGATTTTTATTCGCAACCAAATTACGAAGTGAGTGCTTTAGATAAAGACGAGTATGAAAAATATCTTTCTACTTTGAGCGAAGCCGACAGAAAACTCATTGATCCGAATACTAAATACACTGAAGTTACTTTTGAAATGAAAGGTGAGTTACTTTCTCCGATTGTTGTGCAACTGAATTATACGGATGGCACGAATGATTATTATAACATTCCGGCAGAAATTTGGAGATTAGGCGCGAAAAAAGTAACGAAAGTTTTTAAATCTACAAAAGATGTAAAAGAAGTTTTTCTTGATCCGTTTTTAGAAACTTGTGATATAGATACATCCAATAATTATTTTCCGAACAAACCGCAACCGTCTCGTTTTGAAGTTTTCAAACGCAACCAAGCCGGTCGTTTCGGTGAAGGCAGTGTCGAAAATCCGATGCAACGCGCTAAACGCGCTAAAGATAAACAAGCTAAATCGAGCGGAACAGGGAATTAATTTTTAGTTTTTTTAAAACAAAAAATGCGCCGTCAAAATAAATTTGACGGCGCATTTTTTGTTTATTATTGCATTAATTTTGCTAACGTTTTAATATTGGTTTTGGCTTCAAAAATAGCACGTATAGGAATTACAAAACCTTCAATGACCCGACTTTTAATGTCATCATCAATGGTGTGAATATAAGGTTGAAAATATTCGGTGTCATTTTCGTTCAAAAGTAAATATTGTTCAACTGTTTTTTTCACCGGATCAATTATCCAATATTCTTTTATACCGTGAGCGGCGTAGTCATTTTTTTTAATCGTTTTATCAATCTTTGCCGTTTTTTTGGATAAAATTTCAACAACAAAATCCGGTGCCGGAAATAAACCTTGACCATTTACAAAATTATCTGCCTTTTCTTTTTTAAAAAAAACAATATCCGGTTCATAGTCATTGTGTGTAAGGCTAATCATCACTTTTTCAACACCCACTCTGCCAAGTTTTTTAAACTTTGTGAAAAAACTTAAAACCATTGAAAGATTATCCGACGCTTTCCAATGTTCATCAGTTACGGGCGAATGAACAATTGTTTTCCCGTTGATAAATTCTGCTTTTATATTTTCATCAATCCATTCATAAAATGCTTTACGGCTTTCAGCTTCTTGAGCTAATGCCTTATTAATTGTATCAAGATGAAGAGCAACTTGCGGGCTTTTTAAAATTTGCTTTATCGCAGTTGATGTTGTCATAATTCATTTCTTTTTCAGCAAAATTAATCTTTTTAGCGCAAAACGCAAAGTGATTTTTCCGCCTAAAGTAAAAAACACTGGATGAAAGAAAATATCTATCCTCCGGTGTCCTTAATCCATCAAGCATTCACAAACTCCTCAATTACAAATTTTTTTGATTTCATTATTACCGCCATCACTTTCTGTGCTTTTTCAGGTGTAGTCATTAGTTTTCCGATAATTGTTGGAACAATTTGCCACGATATACCGAATTTATCTTTTAACCAACCGCATTCAACTTCTTTTCCGCCGTCAGCAGTGAGATGCGACCAATAATGGTCGATTTCTTCTTGCGTATCGCAATTCACGACAAAAGAAATGGCTTCATTGAATTTGTACATCGGTCCGGCGTTTAAACCCATAAATTTATTGTCGTTCAATTCAAAATAAACAACTATTGGTGTATCAGTTATAATTTTTGAATTTTTAAACACCGAACAATAAAATTCAGCCGCTTGTTTGGCATTACCGTCGAACCACAAACACGGGTGAATAGCATTGTCAAACGCTTTTTTATTTTTTTCCATGGTTAAGATTTTCTGTATAATCGTAAATTAAATCAATACTGCAAATATCGAAATAAAATAAAACAAAAACTATATAAAAAAGAGAAAAAAAAATATTTTACGACAAAATGTTTTTATCTTTGTCTTAGTACGATTATTATCAACCATAAACAATGAAAAACTCTACCATTTTTTTTCTCCTTACTCTGCCTTTTTATATATTTTCTCAACAAGTAAAAAGTGATTATCCGTATCACGGGGTCAATTTTACGCAAGTTAATTTGCAAGATAATTTTTGGTTGCCGCGCATGGAAATCAATCGAAAATCGAGTATTCCGCATAATTTTTCAAAATGTGTAGAGACGGGGCGCGTTAAAAATTTTACGAATGCTGCCACACATTCAGGAAAACTTTGTACGATTTATCCTTTCGATGATACAGATATTTATAAAACGCTTGAAGGAGCGTCCTACTCGTTGCAGATTTTTCCGGATGCCGATTTGGACAAACTTTGTGATTCACTCATCAATATTATTGCTAAAGCGCAAGAACCTGATGGTTATTTATATACGGCGCGTTCCATTGATTCTTTGAGCGGTCACAGTTGGATGGGTAAAACGCGTTGGGAACACGAAGAAGAATTGAGTCACGAATTATATAATTCAGGACATTTGTTTGAAGCAGCAGCGGCGCATTTTTTGGCAACGAAAAAAAGAAATTTATTAGACATTGCTCTAAAAAATGCCGATTTATTGGTGGCGAATTTCGGTGTCGGAAAAAAAATGGTTGCACCCGGACATGAAGTGGTTGAAATGGGTTTGGTGAAATTGTATCGCATAACCGGTAATACCAAGTATTTGACTTTAGCTAAATTTTTTATTGA
>JAYTNA010000083.1:0-11209 GCA_043748865.1 Saprospiraceae bacterium | reverse complement strand
CCGCAACAGCAACCGGCACCGCGTTCTTACTCTGCACCGCAACAGCAACCGGCACCGCGTTCTTACTCTGCACCGCAACAGCAACCGGCACCGCGTTCTTACTCTGCACCGCAGCAATCGGCACCGCGTTCTTATTCTGCACCGCAACAACATTCTGCACCGGCACCTTCATCATCTCATAGTTCCGGCGGAAGACATTAATATAAATGAGCAATGAATATTTTTTTATTATTCATTGTTCATTGTTCATTAAAAAAGGGTGCTAAAATGCGACTAAAGTAGTTTAGCACTTTTTTTATGCCTAAAAATAAACTTACTTGATATAAAAAAGCCTGAAAGGGCGCAATTCATCAACGACGGGTGAAGCCCGGCGAAAAAAAATTAATCCAATAAATATGAAAACTAAATTTTTTCGGGCAATTTCCGGTCCCGCAGCATTTATTTTTATGCTATCAGGCATCAATGAAATAGCGGCACAAACCGCCACCGATGCTTTACGTTATTCTTCCGTTCAAACATCCGGAACGGCACGAACAATCGGAGTCGGTAACGCCACCGGTGCTTTAGGCGGCGATTTTTCTGCCATCAGTATTAATCCTGCCGGTATTGCAACTTATCGCAGAAGTGAGTTTGAAATTTCAGGTGGATATTACGGCGCGAACACCAACTCAATTTTATTAAGCGGCGGCACGAATGCGAATTTAAGTGAAGTGAATGAAAAAGGGACGTTCAATAACATCGGGTTGGTTTTGGCATCACAACCTTGGAGTGGCGGTGATTGGAAAACATCGAACTTTGGTATTGGTTACAATCGTTTAGCAGATTTTAATCGTACGATTTATTATTCCGGTAATTCGGCGGGGTCGTTGGTAACGGTTTTTGAAAACCAAGCTAATCAAGGTTCTTTTGATGCGCTTGGTAATCAATTAGCATTTGATACGCAAGCTATTTTCGATACGACCATTAATGGACAAAAACAAGTTTTCAGCGATTTCACGAGCAATCCGAATGCATCGGTACACCGCAGTCAAACCGTAAGTCAAACCGGCGGCGTCGGTGAATTTGTACTTTCTTACGGCGGAAACTATCGAGATAAATTGTCAGTGGGCGCAACAGTCGGTATTCCTTTTGTAAATTATACTTATACGAATACTTACGCCGAAGATAATGCACCTGCACAAGTCAAGTTTTTCAAAAACTTGCAATATAAAGACACCTATACAACGGAAGGTACGGGTATTAATTTAAAAATTGGCGCAATATATAAAGTCACGCCGGAATTGCGCATTGGTTTAGCCGTACACTCGCCAACGATTTATGCTTTAAATGATATTCGGAATGCCTACATGAATTATACTTATACGGCTCAATCAAAAGATTATTACAACGAATCGCAATCTCCGGATTATAAAACTGATTACACGATTACGACACCTTTTAAAACAATTGTCAACGGCGCTTACGTTTTCGGCAAAAATGGTTTCCTTTCCGCCGATGCCGAGTTTGTGAATTATGCCGGTGCGCGCCTCCGTATCACGACACCCGATACAATTTCCCAATTGAGTAAAGCCGATATAAAAACATACGAAGCAAGCGTGAACAGCGATATTCAAGCGAAATATAAAGCGGCAATGAATTTTCGTCTGGGAGGTGAATTGGCGTTTAGTGTTTTGCGTTTGCGTGCAGGCGTAAATTTATTCGGTTCGCCGAATGTCGGTGATAACTCATACAGAAATGCTTACACACTCGGTTTGGGTTTTAGGGGCGATAATATCTTTTTAGATTTAGCCTATCGCAGCGAGCAACAAAATTTCGGGTATCAACCTTATTTTGCTTCTGATGCTGCAAGATATGTGAATGTAGATGTGAAAAATCGAGTTACATCGCTGGTGGCAACTATTGGTTTAAAGTTTTAAGGTACCGAAAAAATAAATGCTTGTATAATAACGCTTGGGTGAATATGTGCGTTATTATACAAGCATTTATTTTTTTCAAAGTTTACAACAGATTAGCACATTAAAATAATACAAAACGACATGAGTAAAGTTATTTTATTTCTTGCAATAAGCACTTCATTTTTCGGTGCAGGTACTTGGATTGAATTTAAAAATTTAGACGGTAAATTCCGTGTATTAGTGCCGGGAGAAATGACGGAAAAAAATAAAGATATTTATACCGACATGGGCAAAATTATTTATCACCAATTTTTTTATCGCAGCTCGGAAAAAGATGCCGAAAACGTGTATTACGTTGTCAACTATTGCGATTATCCGCAAGGAACTTTTCGCACCGATTCGGTGGCTTTTATAAAAGATTTCTTAAACGAAACAGTTACGTCTTCCGCCAAAAGTATAAAAGGTGAATTAATTTATGTGGACGATGTGACGCTGCAAGGTAATGACAATTATAAAGGAAAAATTTGGCGCGTACAATATAACCACGATCGCGCCCTCATAAAAAGCAAATGTTACATTGTCGGCGATCGTTTTTATCTCATTCAAGCCATCACCACAAAAGCTATGACACTGAACTCCGCAGCCGATAAATTTTTGGATTCTTTTCAAGTGTATTGATTTTGAATATTTGAATTTAAGTAGTCAACAATTTTTCAACAGCCGGAAGAAATAAAAGAAAAAAACTTGACTTTGCCTTAATTCAAAAAAAGTTTTATTCAAATAAATCTAACCGTTATGCGGGAAAAAATAATTTATTCTTTGAATACTTCAGATGTTCAGACTGTAGCAATAGAAGAAATTGGAAGAGAATTAACGCTTAAAGAAATTAAAGGTATTGAAGATAAAATAGCTAAAAATATTGATTGGTATGATGCAATAGCTAATGCTATTAGTTCAGAAATAAAAAATTTATAAAACAATTAGTGTTTTGAAAAATATTAAATTGTGTTAAATTTATTTCTATTAATTTTATTTCTTGACCCACCTTTCTAAACCGTATCATTTTCGAATTCACTAAAATACATTAATATTGACTTAAATTTCCCGAATAACTTGCCACGTACTTAAACGCTTTTAAATACATCATCTAAAGAATGCTTTAATAAAAATTGCCCAAACCCGATTTTTATTAAATTTTTAATGAAAATTATTTCGATCATTAAAGATGTACCATTTTAAAAAATCCTACCGTAAATTTACATCGAGGTTTTATATATTTTTTAATGATAGTGATGATTCCCTTTAAATCAATATCTGTTGATTTATCATTCATCATTTATCGTTCATCATTACAAAATGTCCCGTTTCACTAAAATAAATTTTGATAGAAATATACTGCTCGCCGAACAACCGGAAACAATAACCGAAATGTTTCAAACGCCGGAAGAAATAAATATAAAATCCGGTTACACAGCCGATGATGTTGCCGAACTCACACATATGAATTTTGTCGCGGGTATTCCGCCGTTTTTGCGCGGTCCATACAGCGCGATGTTTACGACACAACCTTGGACTATTCGACAATACGCCGGGTTTTCTACGGCGCAAGCTTCTAATGCTTTTTACAGAAAAAATTTAGCCGGCGGACAGAAAGGTTTGTCGGTGGCATTTGATTTAGCGACGCATCGCGGTTACGACAGCGATCATGAGCGCGTGCGCGGTGATGTCGGCAAAGCCGGCGTGGCGATTGATTCGGTCGAAGACATGAAAGTTTTGTTCGACGGTATTCCTCTGAATGAAATGTCGGTGTCTATGACGATGAACGGTGCAGTGTTGCCGATTATGGCATTTTATATTGTCGCTGCCGAAGAACAAGGTGTAACGCCGGAACAATTGAGCGGCACGATTCAGAATGATATTTTGAAAGAATTTATGGTGCGCAACACGTATATTTATCCGCCGGAACCTTCGATGCGCATCATCGCAGATATTTTTGCTTACACGGCAGAAAAAATGCCAAAATTTAATTCCATTTCTATTTCCGGTTATCATATTCAAGAAGCCGGCGGTACAGCAGATATTGAATTAGCCTACACACTCGCCGATGGTTTGGAATATTTGCGCACCGGCATAAAAACGGGTTTAGATATTGATGCGTTTGCGCCGCGACTTTCTTTTTTCTGGGGTATGGGCATGAATCATTTTATGGAAGTGGCAAAAATGAGAGCGGGAAGAATGCTTTGGGCGAAAATTGTCAATCAATTTAATCCGAAATCGCAAAAAAGTTTGGCGTTGCGCGCACATTGTCAAACTTCCGGTTGGTCGTTGACGGCGCAAGATCCTTTTAATAATATCGGTCGCACTTGTATTGAAGCGATGTCTGCCGTTCTCGGTGGTACGCAAAGTTTGCACACCAACTCTTTAGACGAAGCGATTGCACTGCCGACAGATTTTTCTGCAAAAATTGCACGCGACACGCAAATTTATATTCAACGCGATACGGACGTAACGAAAGCCGTTGACCCTTACGCCGGTTCTTATTATGTAGAATACTTGACAGACCAAATCGCTCAACGCGCTTGGATGTTGATTGAAGAAGTAGAAACACTCGGCGGTATGGCTAAAGCAATTGAAGCGGGTTTACCGAAATTGCGAATCGAAGAAGCTGCCGCACGCAAACAAGCGCGTATTGATTCGGGAAAAGATGCGATTGTAGGTGTCAATATTTTTCAAATATCGGAAGAAAACAATTTTGATTTATTGGACGTTGATAATGCTGCCGTTCGCGACGCACAAATTGCTCAATTGCAGCGTATCAAAAATTTAAGAGATAATGTTTCCGTTCAAGCGGCGTTATTAAAATTAGAAAATGCGGCACGTAGTAATGATAATTTATTGGCGTGCGCCATTGACTGTGCGCGATTACGCGCCACACTCGGCGAAATTTCCGATGTGATGGAAAAAGTTTTTGGCAGATATGCCGCCACGAATAGAATTATATCAGCCGTGTACAGCAGTGAAAATAAAGACAATGTTGATTTTAAAAACGCGCAACACTTAGCTGATGTGTTTGCCGAAAAAGAAGGTCGTCGCCCGCGCATCATGATTGCGAAACTCGGACAAGACGGACACGATAGAGGTGCAAAAATAATTGCGACAAGTTTTGCCGATTTAGGTTTCGATGTGGATATGGGTCCGTTGTTTCAAACACCAAAAGAAGCGGCGAAACAAGCTGTAGAAAATGACGTGCATATCCTCGGGATTTCAAGTTTAGCGGCAGGACATAAAACACTCGTGCCTGAAACCATCGCCGAATTAAAAAAACTAAATCGCGAAGATATTTTGGTGATTGTCGGCGGCGTAATTCCGCCCGCTGATTATAATTTTTTGTATGAACGCGGTGTCGCAGGTATTTTTGGTCCGGGAACAAAAATACCGAAAGCGGCATCAGAAATAATTGAATTAATGATGAAGGATTAACGATTTTAGATTTTTAAGTTTTAAAATCTTTTTTAAAATCTTTAAATCCTTTAATCTTGGTTTTTTTTGAATTTCTTTTTTGAAAATAAAAAACGTGCAAAGAAAATTATTTTTTTGCGCGTTTTTTTATTTCAAATCGAAAACAAAAATTGAAAATCGTTAAGCTTTTTTCTTATCGCTTTTCGCTTCCGCAGATTTTGGAGGCACGACACCCGAACCGCTATTCGTTTCAGATTTATAAGAAGACGGTGCTTTCTTTTTACCTTCGGATTTATCCGCCGGTGCTTTCTTTATGTTTTTCTGACCTTTGTCTTTGCTCATTTTTTGAATTTTTAAATTGTTAAGATTTATTTATTTCTCATTACTTAGATTTCAACTTTTCAAAGATAGGGTTAAAATAATTAATTTCAGACATTTAGAAAATAATTTACACAATTCAGGCAATTCAATTTTATTGAAAAAAACATACTACAAGCAATAGTCAGCATAATTTCAAAAAAATGGAAAAAAAATTGGGTGATTACAAAATTGGTTATATATTTGCACCGCATTAGAAAGAGGGCGGTTAGCTCAGCTGGTTTAGAGCATTTGCCTTACAAGCAAGGGGTCATAGGTTCGAACCCTATACTGCCCACCGAATTTAGATTTTAGACAATAAAAGCCGTTGATAATCATTGTATTATCAACGGCTTTTTAGTTTTAGAAATGAGAAAGAAATAAAGTCTGCCGGTAGGGTTAATTATTTTTTGGTCAGAATGTCTATCTTTTAAGGCGAATATCGGTAATATTTAACGCAAAAGATAGGCATTCTAAACATAAAAGAATGAGTCTAACGGTGGACTTTATTTCTTTCTCATTCCTTAGTTTTATTGCGTGACCTATCCATATAGAATTTAAAAAAAAATCCCGTTCCTTGTTGCCACGGAACGGGGGAAAATCGGATGGGATTATAATCTGCTGCATGAAGCCGCACAATTAATTAAAAACTGAAAATTCAAAATTGAAAATTATTTTTTCAATGTCTAAACTACTATTTTTAATTAATTAAGAACTAACTGCTCAACAGATTAACGTACTAACCGACTGACTTTTATTCTACAATTAATTTTTTTATAACGCTACCTTTTGTTGTTTTTACATCTACAATATACAAACCGTGCGCTAAATCATTTGTCGGTAACATCAATTGTTTTGAATTTATATCGCTAACAAATTTTACAATTCTGCCCGTCGCATCCACAACTCTCAACGATTCCATTTCATTCACACCGTTTAAATAAAATTCTGCTTTAACGCTGCTCGGATTCGGGAAAATATGCAAATCACTGCTTTGCAAAACTGCTTTATCGTCTTTAGGCAAAATAGGTATGCGTATCTCTGAACCTTTCACACTGATTTCTTGCCCTGCATCATTCGTTACCGACATTTCCGGCACACGCACTGTCAAGTATTGTTGGTCGCCTTGTTTGAAACCGGCAACGTCATCAATAACAACGCCATGCACCTTTCCAATCGTACCATGTCCGCTCGCCGGTTTTGCCAAACTGCGGACGAGTGCTGCAGTTAGTGTGCCATTAGCTGTAATTTTATTCAACCAAATAGCGGCGTTGTATTGCAACATGAAGCCGGCTTTGTCAAAATCAACGGCAACAGAATTTGTGTTAAGGCGTTTAGGATCAAAATTTACATTAAAACTTAAACCGGATAAATCTATAGCCGGTATTTCAGTAGAGCCAATGCTAACTTGTATTTCTACCATATCGCCCGGATGCACTGCCGTTACCGGCGAAATCAATTGCACAGCCAATGAAGAAGGTTGCGCTGTTTTTTCGGCAAAAATTGTATTCGTTAATCCGTAATTGTTGCTGATTGCACTCGTATCTGCGGCAGTTATAATGCCGTCACCGTCGGCATCTGCGTATTTTAAATCTAAATTACCGTTTGCTGCGTCGCGCACATTCCAATCCGTCGCGCATTTTGCGTTCCAATCTATATTAGAGTTGGCACGCGCTGTTCCGTAAGTACCCATATTGCGTGCTACGGCATACAAATCCGCCATATCCACAATACCGTCATTATTCGTATCACCCGCAAAAACACCGGAGCCGCAATTGCTTGCTGATGTTAAGTGGACAGTAATAGAAACATTTTTATATTGCGAACAATCATCTGTGATACAATACCGCATATTAAATTGCGGATTGCTTTCAGTGAGTATCGAAGGTGGTGTATAAATAAAAAGATTAGAATCAACTAACGGTTGTCCATTGACTAAACCCGTATAAGGTTTTTGAAAATAAGCAATTGAACCGGAAATATCTGTACTGCCGTTAGCAGGGGATATATTTATAAATTTGGCAGAAACAGGGCATTGGTAGCGGAAAGCAAATTGTACAAGCCTGTTTGATGGTGCCGTTATTTCAAATACATCTTTTGCGGGCGCGAAATCGGATACAGTAATAAACGCCGTTGCCGTTTCTGTCGTAAATTCGGGTGTTGTAATGGTATAGGGAATAGTGGCTATACCTTTAAAACCGCTTTGTGGTCTGAAAGTTATTGCACCTGCACCATTATTAACAGAAACAATTTGACCGCCGTACACATTCGCATTATCAATCTGAATACCTTGTGGTGTTTTATCATTACTCAATAAGTTGAAGTTAATAGTATTATTTGTTGTAGAACTATTAGCTTTTGTATAAACATAATCATCAACTGCATATTTGCGCGTTGCCGGTATGTTCAATACCTCAAAATTCAAAAGCAAAGATTTCGGCTCGCCGTTATTGTTGTATGTTTGCAGCAACACTTGATCATGTCCGACAAAAGATTTTTTAGCCGGAGAAATGTACGGCGTGTAAGAGTAAAGTCCTTGTTGCAAATATTTGACAGTACCACCGCTATCTGTGCGCGGTATTTGTGTCATCGAATTATATATCGCCGGTAAAGTAAATTGCGTTTTTTGTCCCGGTTTTACATAAAGCGTCTGCTCATCGTAAATAGGTGTCGGTTGTTGGGCTACATTAACTGCTACCAATCCGGTAGAACAATTGGTGCGCGTGCCGTCGGAGCAAACGGTATAATTTAAAAGAGCCACACCGACAAAATCTTGGTTCGGCGTGATAATTAAGTTATTATGACTGATAACTGCGGTACAATTATTGACAAGTACTACTTTGTCAATAATACCGTTAGGACTAACGTTAATGTCGTTGGATAATACGTTGACCGTTACGGGCGTGTTGATGTTTGTGCCGGTATAGTCGGGAACAGCCACAACAGATTGACCCTTGAGCGACATTGCGCTCAATAAAATCAACGCAATAGGTGCGTATTTAAATATGTTACGTATGGGCTTTTTCATATTGACCGTGCAATTTAAAGGTTAAATTAATAAGTTTTTCTCAGAAAATAATATTTAAGTAGTTTGTTTCACCTTCAATGAAATAATTTTATTTTTATAAAGTAAAAATATTTTTCAAAACACTTGATTTAATCAACTGATTGTATGAATTTTACACTGTTGTTCAATTAATAAATAAATAGAAAAATAATTATAATAGAATAATTATTTTTTTGAACAATGTTATGATGGTGGGACTATAAGAGTATTATTATTAGAAACAATTACCATACCGTTTTTTATAAAAAATTTCAAAACATAGAATTTTTTTCGATTTATTTTTTTTCTGAATCAGAATTTCCGGAAATTCTAAAAATTCTGATTCAAAACCGAAAATACACATCAACTATGACCGACAGCAAAATATACCAAGTAGTTACTCAGCTTAAACGCATTGAACAAAACCGTTTGCGCAAATACGTGCAATCGCCGTATTTCAACGCCAATGAAACATTGGTCATGCTGCTCGATATATTACTGCAACACCACCAACAGAACGGTAAAGCACCGGTGCTGACAAAGCAAGACATTTGGCAAAAATTACCGGACACGCAAGGCGACTACAACGACCTGCGTTTTAGGAAACACTGCTCCGATTTATTGAGTTTGACAGAAAATTTTTTATCGCAAGAAGTTTATGAGCGCGACAAACTGCAACAAGCGAGTTATTTAATTGAAGCAGTCACGCAACACAAATTAGATAAACTCTACACCAACGCCGAACGCAATGCCGAAGTAGAAAGCCAACGTTATCCGTATCGCACCTCCGAATATTATTTCAAACAATATCAAATTCAGAAAAATTTATACAATCTAAAAGAGGGTGACATTAACCGTTCGGAAAAAAGTAATATTGAACTTATTATCAATAATTTAGATTATTTTTATTTGGCAGAAAAAATGAGATGGTATTGTACAATTTTGAGCCGAAAAAAATTGATTTCTCACGAATACAATTTATTATTCGTGGATGAAATTATTCAGCACTTACAAAAATATCAATACAAAGAAATTCCACCTATTTCGATTTCTTTTTCAATTTATCAAACCTATATTGATAGTGAGGACGACAGCCATTATTACACGCTAAAAAAAATGCTTCAACATAATGAAGGATTACTTGCTCAAAGTGAAAATAAATCTAATTATTTTTATTTACTCAACTATACTTTAAAAAAACTCAACCAAGGTAGTATCCCTTTTTCTAAAGAATTTTTAGAATTGTTCAAATATCTTTTAAATACAGATTTTTTATTAGAAAACAGTCAATTCGATCCATGGCTTTTTAGAAATGCTGTTACAATTGCTTTGAGGTTAGGAGAGTATAAATGGACTGAAGAATTTTTAGACGCTTATAAAAACAAATTGCCTTCTGATCAACAAGAAAATGCAGTGAGATACAACTATGCGATGCTTTATTTTTATCAAAAAAGATATGAAAAAGCAATTCCTCTACTTAATGCAGTAGAATTCAATGATTTAGGATATAATTTAAATTCAAAAGCTACACTCATTGCTATTTATTATGAGTTAGATGAAGACAATGCGTTAATGGCTCTGATGGATAGTTTTAAAACTTTTTTGAATCGGCACAAAGAAATAACGACTGACAGAAGGTTACTTTACCTCAACTTCATTAAATACATAAAAAAATTATTAAAACTTATACCCGGCGATAAACCGGAAATAGAAAAAATACGCACCGAAATTGAAGAGGATAAGAAAAAAGCCGGTGTTGCTTCTTTGAGGTGGATTTATGATAAACTTTCCGAATTAGAATAGCTGCCGCTAAAAGCAAAAAAATAAAGAGACAATGCCGAAATATTGTCTCTTTTGTGTTTTCATAAGCAAATAAAAATGGTGAATTATAAAAGTATTATCGGCACCGGTTTATTTCCGAGTTCGGCAATAGAATTAAAAGCTTTGAAGCTTAACTTTGCGGTCTCTTTTTTATTTTTCATTTTTATTCGTTATGACGCGCATTGAACTTACTGCTCTCTTAGAAGAAAGAAAAACTTTTCTCTGCGTTGGTCTCGATTCGGATTTTGATCGTTTACCGCCGCACCTTTTAAAAAAAGCGGATCCGATTTTTGAGTTCAATAAAAAAATAATTGATGCGACACGCGATTTGTGCGTGGCATATAAAATCAATACGGCTTTTTATGAAGCGCAAGGCGCGAAGGGTTGGCGAGCGATGGAAAAAACGGTTAACTATATTGGCGACGCACATTTTAAAATTGCTGATGCTAAACGTGGTGATATTGGGAATACTTCGAGAATGTATGCCAAAGCATTTTTTGAGCAACTACCTTTTGACGCTGTCACTGTTGCGCCTTATATGGGTGAAGATTCAGTGAAACCGTTTTTAGAGTTTACAGGGAAGTGGGTAATTTTATTGGCACTCACATCGAATAAAGGTTCAGCCGATTTT
>JAYTNA010000082.1:0-1231 GCA_043748865.1 Saprospiraceae bacterium | reverse complement strand
CTAAAATTTTGGCTTTTTCATCTTCCAAAGCTTTTTTTTCTTTTTCGATTTCTATCGGTGCTTTCGTACCTTCTTGCGATGCTTTCTCCAATGATTGTGCTTTAGCATAAAATGATACTTGACCAAGCGAATCTTTTGCAGACAATTGACGCGCCAATGCATCTAATTCGGAATCTGCCGATTTCATTTCCGACATATCTGCCAAAATAGCTTGTGCATTTAAGTAACCGATTTTTTGCGGCGTTTGAGAAAATGCAACAACTGTAATAAATAAAAACGCTATGGTTTTAAGAACTTTGTTCATTGATTGACTTGAAAAGTTTATTGACTTGAATAAAAAGATAAAATTTGTTTTAAACGCTTTTTTCTAAAATTTTGCGCAAAGATAAAAACTTAACGCATTGTACAAAACGAATCAGAGTACAAAATGTATTCCGATACGCCCAAAAATTACATTTTCTTGACCATATCTAATACTAATTGTGTTTTATCATAAGTTGCGTTGGAAAAAATAATGCCGGCGGACGCGCTCTTATCGAGAATTAAATCGTAACCACGTTCGTTAGCAAATTTTTCAATCGCGCTATAAACTTTATCTTGAATCGGTTTCACTAACTCCGAGCGTTTTTTAAACAATTCGCCTTCCGGACCGAATTTTACGCGTTGTGCTTCGCGCACTTCCTTTTCGCGGTTCATAATTTCATCTTCGCGTTGTTTGCGTGCGTCGTCGCTCAATAATACTTGTTCGGCTTGATATTTATTGTACAAACCTTTTATGGCATCTTGTTGTTGCGCAATTTCCGAACGCCAACGTTGTGCAATTTTATCCAAATCATCTTGAGCACGTTTATAATCCGGTAAAGCCGCCAAAACTTGATTGATGTCCACAATCGCTACTTTTTGCGCTTGCGTTTGCGTTGCGGTTAAGAAAAAAAACGCGGCGATAATTGCCGACAAAATACTTTTTAGTTTAGATTTCATTGTTCCTTTCATTTTCATTTTTGATTGTAAATTATTTTAATAAATTTTTTCAAATTTTTTTGATTGCGTTTAATGTTTTTTCGAGAAAAATAAAAACAAAAAATAAAAAAAATTTTGCAAAAATAAAAAATTGAAAGCAATTATTTTTTTCTAAATTTTTTCCGAAAAGTTTTCAAAATTAAAGCAGTTTTCAAAATTATTTTCTGAACGAATTTTTTTTCTTTTTCTTTCATTATATAGACGAAAAAAA
>JAYTNA010000081.1:0-15905 GCA_043748865.1 Saprospiraceae bacterium | reverse complement strand
TTTTGGCTGTATCTAAATATTTTTTATTTTCTTCAGTTATTTTACCTTTTCGCGGTTATGAAAAAATTGTGGCACCTATATCACCGGCTTTTTCTTTTGAAAAAAAAGAAAGCGCGTTTAATGAAGTGCGGATAACTGCAACTGTCGCTTTAAGTAAAAATTTATTCATGCAATTTCGGTAATTTATTTAGTACATAGCATCAAGAATGAGAAAGAAATAAGTTCCACCGTTAGACTTATTCTTTTACGTTCATAATACTTATCTTTTGCGTTAAATATTACTTCATATTCTCCTTAAAAGATAAACATTTTGACCAAATAATAATTAACCCTACCGGCTGAACTTATTTCTTCCTCATTCCTTAAATTATCCCAAAGCTCCGCTAATTCTATTAAAAAGTTGTTCGGGTTTAAAATTTATTTTATTTCCAAGATACATTCGAGGTAAACTCATAGTTTTAGTCAATCCTTCATTTTTTAAAAATTCAATCGCGCTGAAATTATTTTCAGGTAACATGGCAGCATTAAAGACATTTAAACGAATTTTTATTAACGTTAAACCCGATTCTTTTTCGGTCGCAACAATCAAACCGTTGAATAAGGTCGGTAAATAAAACCCTAAAAGTGTACTATTATTTATAAAAACGATGGCACCGGATAAATGAGGTTTAAGTAAAGCTGCTCTATTTTCTCCTGAATTTACTTTATCCATTTTTAAAATGGCATTATCAAATTCAAGATGATTGACGACAAAATTTAAGTTTTCGATTACAAACTTTTCGGAATTTTTTTTATTAAACGAGAGATAATTGACTTGAGTTTTGAATCCCAATTTTTTATAAACAGGCTCTCCGAGTTGCGTCGCAATTAAACTGATAGTTTTGTATTTGTTTTTGTTGATAAGGTCAATTAAAGTTTGAGTGATGTAAGTACCTAAACCTTCATTTCTATTTTCTTCGCGAACAATAATTTGTGCCAACCAAGCCGTAGATTTATGAAATATGATAGTTCCTAAACCGATTATCTGTCCGTTCATTAAAAATTTTAGAGGCTGACAGAAAGAGGAGTTAATAAAAAAAGTGTGCGGTTCTATAATATCTGTCCAACCTTCGGGCGTTAATTCTTCGAGATAAGGCAAGTCTTTTACAGTAAGTTCTTCAATTGAAATCATACGTAAGGTATAAGATTTTTTCAAATTAAATCGCCATATTTTACACCACTCAAGAACAAACCGGTAGGCGGCACGCTGTAACTTTTTTTCAAAAGCGTTTGACTTCCTAAAGCGACTTTCACATCTTCAATTGTAAGTTGATTTAAACCGACATTGATGCACATCCCGACAATTAAACGCACCATACCCCGCAAGAAACGATTGGAAGTAATGTAAAAACAAGCACCGTCGTCCGAAAAAATCCAAGTGCTTTCAGTCACATCACACAACACGGTTTGAGCATCGGAATTTGTTTTGCAAAACGGTGCAAACGTTTTATACGCCAATAAAAGTTGAGCGGCGGCTTGCATTTTTTCTTGATCCAATTTTTCGAAAAAAGGAATATGCCAAACGGTTTCTTGTGCGAAAGGATTTTTTTTGAAAGAGATATGATATTTGTAACTGCGTTGAGTTGCTGAAAATCGGGCGTGTAAATCTTCCGGAACAGGAAAAATTTTTTGAATGACGATATCATCACCAACGATTTTATTTAATCGAAAAAGTAAATCATCCGGTTCAAATATTTTTTCAAACTCAAAATGCGCAAAGTAGCAAAGCGCATGAACACCTGTATCTGTTCTGCCACAGCCGATAATTTCGGTCGGCTCTCGCAATAAAAGTGATAATTTATTTTCAAGAATTTCTTGTACGGATAGTGCATTCGGTTGTCGTTGCCAACCGCAAAATCGCGTCCCGTTGTAGGCTAATTGAATGAAATAACGCATAAATAATGGTTAATGGTTAATGGTTAATGAGATTAAAGAAAAAATTAACCCGCAATTAATTAACCATTAACCATTAACCATTAACCATTATTTACTTATTTTTTATCAATCACGAAAACATCTTCGTCAGCCGTTTTCATGTAGTAGCGTTCGCGAGCAAATTTTTCATGATCATTTTGAATATCCAATTTTGTTTGCTCCAATTCTTTCATTTTACCTTGATAGTAAATTTTATCTGCCTGCAAACGTTGCACACTTCTGTGAAGTTTATATTGCGTCCAAACACTGGCTTTATCGAAAAATAATATCCAAAGCAAGCAAATAGCTAAGACCAACCAATAACGGTTCAGCGCACCCGATGAAACGTTTTTTAGCATGGGCTTAAAAGGATTTACTACTCTTCTTTCTGATAGAGCCATTTTTTTTAATTGACAATGGACAATGGACAATTGGTAATTATCAACGTCGATATTTTTTGGCGTTGTCAATTATCAATTGTCAATTGTTCATTATCCGAGCAGTGCTTTACCCGGATAAACTGCATTACTACCCAACTCTTCTTCAATGCGCAACAACTGATTGTATTTAGCAATCCGGTCGCTGCGACTTGCCGAACCGGTTTTAATTTGTCCGCAATTTAAAGCAACAGCTAAATCCGCAATAGTCACATCTTCTGTCTCGCCGCTTCTATGACTCATTACCGTTGTGTAACCGTTGCGCGTTGCTAAACTAATCGCATCAATCGTTTCAGTAAGTGAACCGATTTGATTGACTTTAATTAAAATAGAATTGGCAATTTCTTTATCAATACCTTCTTGCAAACGTTCAACGTTTGTAACGAATAAATCATCGCCGACCAATTGAATTTTACCACCGAGTTCTTTTGTCAACAAAGCCCATGAATCCCAATCATCTTCAGCCAAACCATCTTCGATAGAGAGAATCGGATATTTATTCGACCAATCTTTCCAAAATTTCACCAACTCTTTGCCCGACATACGTTTACCGGTTGATTTTTTGAAAACGTATTCTTTTGTTTCCGAATCATAAAATTCGCTCGCAGCAGCATCCATTGCCAAGAAAATATCTTCGCCCGGTTTATATCCGGCTTGCTCAATCGCAATCATAATTGTATCAATTGCTTCGACATTACTTTTAAAATTCGGTGCGAAACCACCTTCGTCGCCTACGTTTGTAGAAAAACCTTTTTTCTTCAAAACACTTTTCAGCGTGTGAAAAATTTCCGCACCCATGCGCAAACCTTCTCTGAAACTTTCCGCACCCACCGGCATAATCATAAACTCTTGAAAATCTATGCTGTTATCGGCATGAGAGCCGCCGTTTATAATATTCATCATCGGCACCGGAAGAACGTGTGCATTCACGCCACCCAAATAACGATACAAAGGTTGACCGGCTTCTTGTGCCGCCGCTTTTGCAATTGCTAACGAGACACCGAGAATAGCATTGGCTCCTAATTTTCCTTTATTCGGTGTGCCGTCCAATTCAATCATTAATTTATCAATACCACGTTGATCCAAAACCGAACGTCCGATGATTTTATCGGCGATAATATCTGTTACATTGGCAACTGCTTTTAAAACGCCTTTACCGCCGTAACGTTTTTTATCGTCATCGCGTAATTCAACAGCTTCGTGCGTACCGGTAGATGCGCCTGAAGGAACGGCAGCGCGACCCATTGCGCCGTTTTCTGTAAAAATTTCCACTTCAACCGTCGGATTGCCACGCGAATCTAAAATTTCACGCGCTTTAACGTCAATAATTGTACTCATAATTGTTAAAAAAACTAATTGGTTATATTTAATACTGCAAAGAAAAGCGTTTAAAGTGAATTTATGAATCTTGAATGTTAAAAGATAAGCAAAAATGAAAAAATTTTTTTTTCGCCGGCTAATAACACAATTTTACTACACGTTACCGAGCTAAAGGGAGTTGTACCTGCAACGGTTAATGTAACTAAAAAATAATTTAAAAAAAATCTGAAAAAAATAAAAAAATTATGTAATAACAATTAAATTTGCGCTGTAGTAACAATACTTTCTTACTTAGTAAAACTCACAACAAAATGATTATTTTCTACATTGCTGCTTTCGTTTTTAGTGCTATGGCATTATTAAACGAAACTTTAGGAACAAAGAGCAGACGCTCTTATTAGAACGCTTTTATGTATTAAGACAAACAAACGAACTATTGATTTCCAACAGAATAAAAAAGCCTGACCTCAAAAGTCGGGCTTTTTTATTTCACGTTCCTAAATTTCATTCCGAAAAAAGATTTCACCACGCGCCAATCACTTTGCGGTGAGTAGTCTTTAGCATAAAAGTAATTAATTTCCCCCATTGTTTCCGATGTAAGATTTTTAAATTTGAATGACGGCGTAACTACATAGGTTTTTAATTGCGGTAATTTTTTTTCCGAATCATTTTCGTAACCTACCCATGTTTTTTTCCCGAATAGTACCGGAAAAATATTTTTTAAAATTAAAAAATTATTTTTTCCGAAAATCCAAATCGGTGTTGCGAGTAAAAGCAATAAAGATAAAAAAATATCGAAAACACGTTTGTTGCGTTTATTAGTCGGTGTATTTATTTGAAAACGTGTATCACCTGTATATAATTCACCGGGCGAATTTTTATCGGAGCTGCCTATGATGCTGTTCACATTTTCAGGCAGGATTTTAAATTCAATGCGTTTATTCAAATGCATCATCGTTTGAATGATACGGGTGTAAGCAACATCTTTTGAACAGAAAACAAGTGCGTTGATGCAGAAAATTTTTATGAGTTCATCCATGTTTTGCAACGCACCTAAATAATTTTTTTCATCAAAATTGGTTTCCGGAGAAATCGTACCAATGATATTTGTGTTTATAGGCGATTGCTTTAAAAGTTCTAACCCTCTTTTACCTTCTTCAATAGTTCCGACAAAAGCAACATTTTTAATAGTGTCGGAACTCAAATTTAAATTACCCGTTTTGCAAAAATGGAGCAATAAACGCCAACCAATTATCGCGCAACTTGCCCAAACCGCTCCCAAAATAATTAACATCCGTGAGAAACGGTAAGGTGTATTTAGAAATCCATAAACGGATGCAATGATAATTGTACCAACGAAAATACCGCGCAAAATCCGTCGCAAAGAAATCGGTTCGTCGTAACCGCCGGAAAAAAATATGCTTATCAACCAAATTGAAACATAAAGCGGTGTATTGACAAAAAAGAATTTAGATTTTATATATCCCACATCTTGAAAATAGTATTCCGACCAAAAATTTTTCAAAACATATAGCCCCAATGTCATCAAAATAATATCTACTACCGGCAAATAAATGCTTTTAAAAATATTTGAAAGCAGCGTTAAGCCGGCGCGAAACCAAACCGCACATTGCATCAATGCGATAAAAATAAAAGCGTTACTGCCGGTAAAATGTTTTTTGGCAAAAATAATCATGGCATTGTAAAACGTGCGTACATAATTCAAACTGCCTTTTTTTGTTGATTCGCCTTTGTAATGAATAATAGTGGTATCCGCTAAATAATAATTTTTAAAACCGGCTTTTTGAATCCGATATGAAAGGTCAATATCTTCGCCGTACATAAAAAAACTGTTGTCTAGTCCACCGATTTTATCTATCACAGTTTTGCGCAACCACATAAAAGAACCCACCAAAATATCTACTTCGTGCGTTGTTTCCGGCGAAATATGTCCAAGATAATATTGATTGAAAGTTTTTGATTTTGGAAACAATGTCGATAAACCAAACGCTTTACAAAATGCGACCCAAGGTGTCGGAAATCCGCGTTTAGATTCCGGTAGAAAAATGCCCGCACCGTCAATTGTTTTTACGCCGAGACCGCCAACATTTGTGTGTGTACACATAAAATCGGCACAAATTTGAAAAGTATTTTCAGCTACTACAGTATCCGGATTCAAAAGTAAAATATAATCGCCGGTGCATTTTTCTAAGGCTTGATTGTTCGCTTTTGAAAAACCGACGTTGTCGGTATTAATTATAAGGTTTACTTCCAGAAATTTTTCGCGTACCATTTTTACGGAATCATCGCAAGAACAATTATCCACCACAAAAATTTCCATATTGTTTATCGCTGCTTTGCAAACTGATAGCAACGCTTGCTCTAAAAAATATTTAACATTGTAGCTAACTATGACGACGCTTAATTTCATGGGGTAAAAATAAATCAATTACGAATTGCGAATTGCGAATTACGAATTAAGTTTTAAAAATTTTAAGAAAATTGAATTTTTTGAACAAAGAACATAAAGAATAAATTTTGATTAGCATTTTTTTGTCGTAATTCGTAATTCGTAATTTGTAATTGAATAAATATTTATAAAAAATCATTCATCAAAATTACCGCGAGTGCAATATTTTTATTGGCAATAAAAAATCGGAACTTTGTAGTTTAAAATAATGTAGAAAATTTTACCGCCCCTCTCATTTTCATTCTGACACTTTTAATAAACTTATTTATTTCACAAAATGAACAAACTTTACACCCTTTCAGGAAAACTCGTTGTTTTTCTTTTTGCATTTTTATTTTTATTCGCAGCATGTCATCCGGATGCGGATAATCCGAATCCTTACAACGCTTACACGAAAGATGCGCGTTATTACGACAACTCTGTAGCTTTAGAGTGGAACAAACTGATGTTGGATATTTCGCGTTACGCGCCCGGTTATCGTCCGCCGGTACAAGCACGTGCTTTGGGATATATCGGTTTAGCTGTTTACGAATCCGTGGTGCCGGGTATGCCGCGCTATAATTCACTTGGTTCACAATTTAAAGGTTTGTATTTACCGCAAGCACAACCCGGCAGCAACTATAACTGGCCCACGTGTGCAGGTGCTGCGTATTCAACCATGATCAGAGCATTTTATCCGAATTTACCGCAGGCGCAATTGGATAAAATCACGGCACTTGAAACGCGATTGAAACAAGAATCGCAATCGAAATTACCTAAGGAGATTTACGATACGTCCATAAAATTTGGAACCGATGTAGCGAATGCAGTTTTTGCTTGGTCTGCAACTGATGTAATCGGACATGAAGCATACAAACGCAACACGGATCCGAATTACATACCGCCTACCGGCATCGGTAAATGGCAACCGACAAAACCGGATTTTTCAAAGGCGTTATTGCCTTATTGGGGAAATGTGCGCTGCTTTGCTATTGCTCAAAACGATAAATTGGCAAAACCACCGGTGACCTACAGCGAAGATAAAAAATCTGAATTTTATAAACAAGCCAAAGAAGTTTATGATTTATCGAACAATCCGACGTATGAACATCGTTGGATTGCAGAATTTTGGAGTGATGATAATTTTCAATTCACATTCGATCCGTCAACGCGTTGGATTTCTGTTGCCAATCAAATTTTGAATAATAAAAATGCTACGTTGGAAACAGCGATATATACTTATGCAAAAGTCGGTTTAGCTTTATCCGATGCAGGCGTTTCTTGTTGGTTTACGAAGTATCAATACAATCTGATACGTCCGGTTGATTACATCAACAAAGTAATTGACTCGAAGTACGCGACTATTTTGAATAATCCGCTTATTAATCGTTCCGGATACACGCCGCCGTTTCCGGCTTATGTATCCGGTCATGCGACATTCGGTGCGGCGGCGGCAAAAGCAATGGTTTCTATTTTCGGGAACAATACGCCTTTTGCAGATTATTCGCACAACGACAGAACAGAATTTATCGGCAGGTTTCGCACTTTTGAAACCCTTACGCAATCATCGGATGAGAATGCGATTTCGCGTTTGTATCTCGGCGTTCATTTCAGAATGGATGCAGAAGTAGGTGTTGCTCATGGCTATGAAATTGCAGATAAAGTTTGTGCTTTGCCTTGGGTGAAGAAAAATTTTTGAGGTGTAAGTGGTTAATTATGATTACCGGAATTGAAATTTGTCTGAATCAGGATTGCCGGGATTTTAGGATCTTCAGGATTTTTTAGAATATACTTTTGGTTTCTGAAGTAAACTTTTCAAAATTACCGAAGTTAATCTAATTTGAAAAATCCTAATAATCCTAAAATCTCGGCAATCCTGATTCAGAAACCAAAACTATATCCTAAAAAATCCAAAAAATCCAAAAATCCTGCAAATCCTGATTCAGACAATTTTCAATGCCGGCAATTCTGTTTCAGAAACCAATAAAAACCTGATAGACAATCCGTATCACTTCGAGGAAGAAG
Organism: Saprospiraceae bacterium; assembly: GCA_043748865.1. Classification (GTDB taxonomy): domain Bacteria; phylum Bacteroidota; class Bacteroidia; order Chitinophagales; family Saprospiraceae; genus JAAFJT01. The sequence continues at coordinate 7,721 of JAYTNA010000081.1, read as the reverse complement.
GAAGAGAAGAAAGAATCACTCGGAAACCGATATAGTTGTAGTGAATAGAAGGTGTTCCGCCATTGCGAAACGAGACACGGCAGCGCTGCGGAGTGTAGCTCCAGCCACCGCCGCGTTTCACGTGATAAGATCCTTTTGCAGCACCTTGCGGATTAGGTCCAACATTTGTTTCATAAGTACCATACCAATCACTGCACCATTCCAAAACGTTACCAGACATATCGTACAAACCTAAACCGTTGGGTTTAAAACTGCCTACCGGCGTTGTTTTTTCTTGGACGATGCCTGCTATCGAATAAAACGTTCTATATGCTTTATCGCCATTAAAATTTATTTCAGCCGGATCTGCAATATCTTTTCCGTTACCGAAACGGACATTTTTACCGCGCTCACGTGCTGCATATTCCCATTCCGCTTCAGTCGGCAAACGATATTTTTTTCCGGTTTGAGTATTTAGTTTTTGTAAAAATACTTGTACGTCATCCCAAGAAACCTGTTCTACCGGTAAATCGTCTCCTTTAAAGTCTGCCAGATTATTTTTTTCACCCATTACCGCTTTCCATTGTTTTTGCGTGACTTCGTATTTTCCGATAGCGTAACTGCTCAATGTTACCGCGTGCGCCGGTTTTTCATCATCATCACAAATAGAATCGCGTGTTTCCATGCAACCCATTTGAAATGTGCCGCCTTGTACAAAAATCATTTGTCCTTCAAAAGGGTCTTGGTTGGTTGATGGTGGAGGGTTGACGGTTGATAGTTTTGTTTGGGTATTTTGTTGGGTATTGGGTATTGGGTATTGGGTATTTTGTTGAGTATTAGGTATTGAGGGTTTTGTTGTACCTATTTGTTTCGTTTGAATTTTTGCCGGCGCGTTTGGTCGTTGCGTCGGATAGGGATTTTGTTGGGTATTGGGTATTGGGTTTTGGGGATTAGATTCCAAAGTTTTGTTTTGTTGTTTAGGAGTATTAGTCGGTGGTGTTGAAGGCGCAGAGATCTTGCTCCTACCGGTATTCATAAACTTTTTAAAGTCTGCTTCACTTCCGTTGAATCTGCTTGTGTCAAATCCCGTTTTTTTATTTATAACGCCCGTTTGAGTATATTGCCACATCAAAAAATTATTTTTCCAACTCGTAGGTACATTCGGTACAGTCGCGTTGGCTGTATAATCCTGTACCCACAACGGATAGCGTTCAAAACCGGACGGACTCTTTAATATGCCGTCCCAAATAACTTTTGACGTATGAATAATAGGCGTTTTTCCGGTAGCTTTTTCTACGGCATCTAACCAAATGTGCATACGCGCTACTATGGCTTCTTTATTTTGTGTAAGTAATGCCGTATTATTTAACTCTACCGGCACCGGTTCAACGTCTAAAACAGGTGGCAAGTTTTCTTTATTGCGAGCGTCTACCTCTGTGTTTAAAAAATTCTTGATTTCACTTTGAACATCCGAATTCATTAGCCTGAATACATGATACACACCGAAAGGAATTTTGTTATTACTCAGTGCCTTTACATTTTCTAAAAATTTCGGATCACTATTAATAAAGCCCTCAGTAGCTTTAATATAACAAAACCTGATTTTAGCGGCTGCCATATCATTCCAATTTATACGGGATGTTTCGCTATCATAATGCGAAACGTCAATTCCTAAAATAGTATCTCTGTTTGCAAGATCTGCACCGGGCGGTAGTTTCCCATTACAAAACGATGAGAGTTTTTGTAATTCTTGCGTCGTTACAACACTATCGCGCCAAGCCCAATTATTGAGTTTGTTGTAAAAAATACACGCGCTATCTTTTTGTTTATTATTATAAAAATAAGCGGCAGCATTGTAGTAAGCTATCGGAATGTTTTTATAAAACGAAGATGAATCTAAATGTTCGTTGCGCATGATATAGGTAAGTCCCGTTATCATATCTACATCATAATCATTGTGAGCAAAAACGGATTTGTTTAAGTTTCTTGCTTTTATGAGCGAATCAATTACTTGCTGACTGCCGTTTATATTCTCATTCATTCTTTTCAAATCGCGCATGGTATCGCACACGATATTTTCCAACAGAACGAGTTCATCTTGTAAATTTTTGATGCACAAATTTTTGCCGTGATAAACGACCGTTTTTCCCGTGCAATCTAACCCCTTCGGCTGAAACAACCACAATGCCATGCCCAACAAAAATAAAATCGGTAACTGCCAACCCAAATCGAATAACCAGTTTGTTTTCGGAATAAAAGAATCATCGCGGCGCACAAATTTTCGGAAACGCGGCGGTACAAATGTATCAAGCGGCGTCGGAGCGCGACGCAAATATTCGACAACTAGCGCTTCATTGTTGTGGCGCAACAATTTTTCAAGTTCATCAAATTTTTGTTGCGACAATTTTTTATTCAATTGCCATTCGTTGAACAAAATTTGTATGCGGTGTTCTTCAAACGCCACTGAATCGGCGGGCGGTGTGTTTTGTTCGGTTTCTAAAATTTTTTGCCATTCTTTACGAACAGCAATCAAAACATCAGAATGATTTTTTCCTAACCAATCCAATAAAATAATGCGGATATTGTCCGGCATTTTTCCGTCAACAAACCACGACAAACGATTGATTTGAAATAAATTTTCCAACGTTAACAACGTTTTACCCGCATTATCAACTACAGACGCAACGTGCAGCGTCCAATCGAAATACGGTATCGGCGGAACGGCACACGCCGCAATCCATTGCAAAAGTTGGTCGTTGCGTTTGCCTTTATCGTAACTCACAAAAGCCGATTCGAGCAAAACGAGCAGCGCATCATCCGGTAAATTTTCCGGAATTGCTAATCTGTCGGCGCGCGGGTCTCGATTTTTTTTCCACAACCGATAATCTTTCGGTTCAATAAGTTCCAAATTTTCAACCAAATCACCGATACCTTGCAGCGTTGCGGGCAGCAAACGGAATTTTGTCGCCAATTGAGCTTCACGCGCATCCCAATCAAAAACAGGCCGCGGCGTGAGCAAAGCACGCGTGCGCCAAGTATCAAAAACATTTACCCAACGCAAAAATTTTCCGTTCGTCGGACTTAACACCGATACCGCACTGCCGACAATTATCAACCGATGTTCCGGATACGCATTTTGCAACGCATTGAGTGAAATCCCGCGCCTATTTTTTTCATTCCAAAACAAACGCAAATCACCGTCGTAATAAAAACGTTCAATCAAAACCTCACTCGCATCGAAAGCGTGATACAATAAATTAAATAATTGCGCTCGGTGATTTTGCGGTGTGTGACTATCAATCAGCAACAAATATTCATTCGGTCGCGTTTGCGGACGGTATTGCAATTTTACGAACCCGGCATTTTTTATCGTTGCTTTAATCGTACGCGCCATATCCATGCGTTGCACCTCCGAATCGGAACGTCGCCGCAATTCACTGATTGTTTTATAAAAATTTTCGTTGAAAATTAATCCTTGAACATTCGGAAAAGTTAATGACCATATATAAGGTGCTTTATCATTCGGCACGTGATTCAGAATTAATTTCTCTTTGCGTCGCCGATACCAATACGTCGCACCGAAAATTAAAATGCCGGAAATTAAAAGCGTTAACCATTTCCAAGTGTTCATGCGGGCATAATTCCTACCGAAATGCCAAGTTTCTTGCGGTTCGAGCGAAGAAATATCCGGATTGTGTTGAAAAGCTTTGTAGGCGATAGTATCCGTGTTTTGTTTTGCAAATTGATTGATGTAAAAAGTATCCGTCTGAAAATAATAGGTGCGTGTGTAAGACGAATCATTTTTCAACGTAAACTTAAACGCCGTTGTGTCTTCACCTTTCGAAATCGGTGTGTAATATAAACAGATTTTGCCTTCTTTTTCGTCGCGGTGCGGCATACGCAAACGTGCGTGAATAAATTTCTTTTCATCCAATCGTTGTATGCGTTTTACCAAAATTTTTTTCTCTAAACTATCGAAACAAAATGATTGTTCTTTGGGGTCGAGCATATTCACAAAAATAGTTTCGGAAACGATTATGGGATTTTCTATCGGCGGTGGAGACGGTTTTATTTTTGAAAGATATTTTTCACGAATTTCTTTCCCGATAAAAAAAAATAGTAGAATTAAAACCAGCGCGGTAATCCACAAAAAATTTTTTTTGAAAAAATTATTTTCGGAAGTTTTTTTTTCGGAATTATTTTGAAAATTATTTTCTTCCGGATTTTGTTTTAAAAATTCTTCTAAAGTTTTTTCAAAAATTTCATAAAAAATAATTTGCTGCTCTTTATCGTGCGCGAGTAAAGGTGTGATTAAAGTTTTGAGTTGTGACGGTTCGGTGTCGTCAGACAATTGATTCACAAAATCGCGCAAACGCAAATGTACATCCGTGCCGAGTCGGTGCGAACTGTCTGCGATTTCCCAAGCAGCAATTAACACGGACATAAAAGCGGATATTTTTGCGCTGTTGTTTGTCAAATCGTTATTCGTTATTTGTTATCTGTTATTCGTTCATGCATTCTATGAAATGCACCAACGCATAAACTACTCACCGGCTCTTCAATGCTGCCACATAAATTGCCTCTTGTAATTCTTCAACATCCACCATATTAAAATCCAAATCAACAAGTTGTCGGCGTTTTTGCGACACCAACTGTCGCGTGAATTTTTCGATGATATTTTTTATTTTATACACCGGAAATTTATTTTCCGTCGCTCTTTGAAACCATGAAGAAATTTCATCGGCGGGCATCGGCATTAAATCCGTTATCAAGCAACACATATCGACATTTTCGCCGGCGAGAATAGTTTGCAAAGCCGGCGGTTTCGTACCGGGTGTTTTATAGGCACTGGGGAAATTAATCACCAAAAAAAATAAAAACGTTGGTTGTGTTTGCACATTTTTTTTAAAAGTTTCCATCAGCCATTGCACATAGTGTGTCACTTCATCATCCCATTGTTCGGCATCTATTTGAAAAATAAAAGTGAAATATTTAAAAGGCAATTGCAAAGTTTTGGAAACGAGTAAATCTTCGATAGCAATATTTTCTTGATTAAATTTAGACAAGCGGTCCGCAAAATATTTTCTGAATTTGCGTTGATGCGTATCGGCATCTATACCTAAAGGCAAGTCCGGAATTTTTGGGCGTTCGACGGTTGTTACACCGGTTTGCCGATTTTCGCGTTCATAATTTATCGCGTTCGACTCATCAATCAAAACATTTTCGATAATATCATAGACTATGCGTTCCGCTAAACTGCGCGGTCTTTGCGTATCCGGACAGCCTACCATAAAATAAAATTGATGCGGTAATTTGAGATGTAATCGAAAGAATTTCGTATAATTACTGAAAGGCGATTGCCTGTCACTGTTTACCAATTGTATTTTCCCGAGCGGTTCCAAATCAAGTTGTGCGATGTCACGCACGTAACTGTCGGGCTGTTCGTCGGTTTGAATAATATCTTTTTCCGTCAATGAATTTGTCATACTTAAAAGTGCGTTCGCCACTTTATTGCGTTGCAGTTCATATTCGTTGCGCGGAATAATGCCTTTTACGTTAAAATCCATTTCATTTTGCTCAAACATTCCGCTGTTCTGAATAATCGCCGGTTGCCACATAGAAGTTTCCGATACGCCGTCCATCAATCTCTGAATAGCATCGCGGTATTGAGAATTGGCAAGCAGCGTTTGTATGTCTTTTTTAAAATCGAGCAGCATCATTTTTTCAATTCGTAATTGATTTAAGCATCTCCAAATCTTCTTTATTTTTAGCTAAAACCGAGAAAGACATATTTAACTGCGCCTTTTCGCTCGGACTTAAATTACCGCTCGTCAATTTTGACACCGGAAAACCAATTTGTTGCAACAAAATTACCCAGTAAATAAGTTCGGACGTTGCCGGCATTTTTTTCATTTTCAAATCGCGCACCGTTTGAAAATAATTAATAGCTGCCTTCAAATCAGTTTCGGAAATCGTATCTGTTTTTGTACTCAAAATCGTGAGTAAATCTTCAGGAGTCGGGAACGGAATATGAAAATACACCACACGCCGCAAAAACGCATCCGGCAGATTTTTTTCGGAATTTGAAGTTAAAATTATAATCGGACGAAGGTTTTTAGCGGCTCTAAATTCTTTATTGTTCAATTCCGGAATGACGAAACACAAATTTTCTATCGAAGCGAGCAAATCGTTCGGAAAATCGCGCGGCGCTTTATCTATTTCATCAATCAAAACGACTAAACGTTTTTGTCGTCGGATCGCTTCGCCGAGGGCATTGAAATGAATAAATCGCGCTTCAATTTCTTCCAAACTCAATGCAATTTCATGATTTTGATTGTATTGAAAATGTCCAAGCGCGTCGTATTTATAAAATAAATCGTTCGCAGTTGATGTCGTTTGCGCATTAAACACTAAAGGCAAACCCAAATCGAATTGATGTGCGACATGATAAGCCAATTGCGTTTTTCCCGTACCCGGTTCGCCGGTGAGTAAAAGCGGTTGTCCGACTGATAAAGCGACATTGACGGCATCTGCCAAAGCATCGGAAGGCAAATACAATGCAGCATTATTGATTTTATCGTTAGGTGAAAAATCGGGTAAAACTGCCGGCGTTTGTTTTTGGTAAAGTTGAAAAGGCATTTTTATTAATGATGAACGATGAACGATAAACTATGAATCCTTTTGTTATCAAATTTGAGTGAACTTAAAAAATTTATTATTTTCATTTTTTTACTTAGATGTTAACGTCATAGGGTTTTAAATTCGGTGTTTTTCATCACAAATATAATTAATTGTTTAGTATTTCAAACAAGTTTATGATAAAAGCGTAAATAATAATCAAAAAAATGTAAAAATAATTTTTGTTTTTTTTTGATAATTTCAAAACAATTTGTATTTTTGTGTAAAATTTATTTCCTATTCCTTATCATTTAAACTTTAAACAAAATGAATATTTTACTCATCTTACTTGTCATTATTGCCATCCCGTTTATCGTGGCACTATTTGTAAAAAAAGATTACGCCATTACGAGAGACATCATCATCAACACACCGAAGCAAATTGTATTCGACCACATCAAATTTTTAAAAAACCAAGATGATTTTACCACTTGGGCAACAATGGATTCGAACATGAAAAAAACTTATACCGGCACTGACGGTACACCCGGTTTTATTTCTGCTTGGGATAGTGAAAATAAAAAAGTTGGCAAAGGCGAACAAACAATAATAAAAATCATGGAAGGCAACAGCATCGAATCGCAATTGCATTTTATTAAACCGTTTGAAGGATTTGCCGATGCTAAAATGTCAACCGAAAGCGTTGATAGTAACACAACAAAAGTAACATGGAATATGTCAAGCAGTATGAAATATCCAATGAACTTAGCATTGTTGTTTATGAATATGGAAAAAATTATTGGCGATGATTTTGCTACCGAGCTTTCTAATTTAAAAAATAAAATGGAATCGAAATGACAAATAAAAACGCTTTAAAAGAAGCATACAAATTGATAAAATTTTCATTCGACTTATGTAATATTGCAAAATGATTTCACAAAAAACGGTACAACTTATTTTAGATACGGCACGCATTGAAGACGTTGTCGGTGATTTTGTCACGCTGAAACGACGCGGTGCGAACTTGATGGGCTTATGTCCGTTTCACAACGAAAAAACGCCGTCGTTTGTCGTCAGTCCGGCAAAAAATATATGTAAATGTTTTGGTTGCGGCAAAGGTGGTG
>JAYTNA010000080.1:0-8254 GCA_043748865.1 Saprospiraceae bacterium | reverse complement strand
ATCTTTTCAAAAAAAATATTATTTTTGTAGATAAATATCAAGCCATGAGTAGAACAGATCAAATTATCAGAGAGATAAATCTGCTGAATGATGAAGAGTTAGATATTATCTATCAAGAACTTTTGAAAAAAATTGCGAAGTTTGATAAATTAAAAACCGCTCTGCTCAAAGTTCGAGGTAGAGGCAAAGGTGTTTGGGCTTTAGATGCACAAGAATATATCAACGAACTTCGTAAAGATGACCGCTTCTAAATTATTTTTCGATACTTCGCCTTTTATTTATTTAATTGAAAATCATCCCGAATTTTATTCAAAAACATTTGACGTGATGTCGAAAGCGTCCGGTAATAATGTACAGTTTTGTACGAGTGTTTTAACATTTGTCGAGTACTGCATCAAACCTGAACAAATAAACAGACTTGATTTAATCGTTGAATTTGAAGATTTATTGGAAAATTTAGACTTCACAATCGCAAAAATTACAATAAACACTGCGAAAATTGCTTATAAATTGCGAGCAAAGTATGCGTTTTTGAAAGCTATGGATGCTCTTCAATTAGCATCTGCCATTGACTTGAATTGCCATTCCTTTCTTACAAATGATAAAAAGTTAGAAAAAATAACTGAAATCAAAGTGATAATACTCTCCGACTTATAATTTTTAGTGAATTACAAATTCAACAAAATACTGTAATAATGACGAAGATTTATCGCGTCTCAAGTTTGTTTTACAAAATCCTATTCCGTTATAATTTGTGATACAATAAATCTCCGTCTCTACATTTAAAAAAAATGCAACGCTCGTTGTATATTTGTTGGTGCGAATTCCAAATGATTTTAAAACAAAAACACAATGGTAAGAAAACAACGAGCGAAGTATTTTATTTTAATTTATCTTTTTGTGGGCAGTTTGGGTACAATTTTACTCATTTTTGCTTTTGTGCGTAGTCCGGATACGTTGCAAAGTGCTTTAATTAGTCTTGGAACAGGATTAATTGGTTCTGTTTTTACTTTTTTCTTTATCAGTTATTTGTTTTCTTTAGATGAAATGGAATTAGGAGATAGGATAGATTTGTTGCTCGGGCATTTAGAAAATACAGACAATGTGAGTGCGAAAAAATTTTTTAAAACTGCAAGTGCCGATTTCGATACTTTCATTCAGTCATCGGCACAAATTGATTTATGCGGTGCGGCACTCGGTACAACGATTGATAAAAATTTAAGTTCTCTCAAAGACGCGCTTCGGAAGGGTGCAAAAATAAGAGTATTGGTGATGAGTAAAGAGGATGAAGTACTTAAAATGGGTCGAGCGAGAAGTGAAGACAACGATGTGTCTTATTTCATTAAAAAATTAGATATTACGTTACAAAATGCAGAGTATTTGAAAAAATATTCCATGTCAACGCTTAATCTCAAAGAAGATGCTTTTAATATTCGGATGCTCAAATATCCCCCTTCTTACGGTATTTTAGATTTTAGAGGCAGCAAAACGGGTAGTATTTTCGTAGAAATGTATGTACATCATGTAGATTGGGGCATTTTACCGGCATTTAGTATTGATAAAAAAACAGATCCGGATTGGTACACTTATTTTCAACATCAATTTGAAGCGATGTGGAGTAGAGCTTTGCCTTATGAATATAAGAAAAATATTTAAAAAAACGTAAATAAATACACTTAAATGATACTATCTAAACTAAAAACGCTTTATCTGTTTTTTTTCCTTTTTACAATAAATTTATTGGCACAACAAACGCCAAGTGCTTCCAAATTATTGGAACGAACGAAAGGTATGAAACAACAAAACGGTTTCTTTACTTTTTTTCAAGACGATGCAAGCGGCAGAATTTGGATGTCGATTGATAAATTCGACACCGAATTTTTGTATGTCAATTCTTTACCCGCCGGTCTCGGCTCGAATGATATTGGTCTCGATCGCGGACAAATCGGTGCGTCGCGGATTGTTTATTTCAATAAAGTCGGCAGAAAAATTTTGCTTATTCAACCTAACTATGCGTATCGCGCTTTGAATGCAGGTAAAAATGAAGAACGCGCTGTCAAAGAATCATTCGCGCAATCCGTTCTATGGAGTTTTAATGCAGAAGCGGAAGAAGATGGAAAAATTTTAGTAGATGCGACGGCATTTTTTGTGCGTGATGCACACGGTATCGCCGACAGAATAAAACGCATGAATCAAGGTACTTACGTTTTTAATGAACCGCGCTCGGCGATGTATTTTCCGAATACGCGCAATTTTCCGCTCAATTCCGAATTTGAATCAACGATAACTTTTGTCGGCGGCAATGATGCCGGAAAATTTGTAAATGCTGTTGCACCTTCAACCGAAGCGATAACTATGCGTGTACATCATTCGTTTGTGCAATTGCCGGACAGTAATTATCAACCGCGCAAATATGATATTCGCAGCGGTTATTTCGGTACATTGTTTTTCGATTACGGCAGTCCGATAAATGAACCGATTGAAAAAATTTATATTGCACGGCATCGTTTGAAGAAAAAAAATGTGAACGCTACCGTCAGCGAACCCGTTGCGCCGATTGTTTATTATCTCGATAACGGTACACCCGAACCGATTCGTTCCGCGCTTTTAGACGGTGCCCGTTGGTGGAATCAAGCGTATGAAGCGGCAGGTTATAAAGATGCCTTCCAAGTAAAAATTTTACCGGACAGTGCAGATGCGATGGATATTCGCTACAATATGATTAATTGGGTGCATCGTTCAACGCGCGGTTGGTCTTACGGTGCAACTATTACCGATCCGCGCACGGGTGAAATTATTAAAGGACAAGTCACGCTCGGTTCTTTGCGCGTGCGTCAAGATTATTTAATTTTTACCGGCTTACTTTCGCCTTACGAAACCGGAAAACCTGCACCTGAAACAATGAAACAAGCCGCCCTTCAACGTTTGCGTCAATTGGCGGCGCATGAGGTCGGACACACACTCGGTTTGATGCACAATTATGCTTCAAGTGTGAATGACCGCGCATCGGTGATGGATTATCCGCATCCGAATATTATTTTAAACGAAAAAGGTGATATTGATTTTTCAAAAATTTATACCAACGAAATCGGTACCTGGGATAAACGCGCCATTATTTTCGGCTATCAAGATTTTCCGACCGGCACGAATGAAAGTGTCGCTTTGAATAAAATTTTGGAAGAAAATACAAAAAACGGTTTGCTTTATATTTCAGATGCCGATGCACGCGCCGCCGACGGAATGCACCCGTCCGCTCATTTATGGGATAACGGACCGGATGCGACGCAAGAATTGAATAATATGCTTGCCGTAAGAAAAAAAGCACTGACCAATTTTTCCGAAAAAGCGATTACGGAAAATACGCCCATGTCGCGTTTGGAAGATGTGTTGGTGCCGGTTTATTTTTATCACCGCTATCAATTAGAAGCCGTGACAAAACTCATTGGCGGTATGGATTACAGTTATTCTGTGCGCGGCGACAAACAACAAACACCAAAAATTTTATCTGATAAAGCACAAAATGCCGCGCTCACTGCTGCGTTAAATTGTTTGAATCCGGAAACACTCACGCTGCCCGAACCGATTTTGAAATTAATTCCGCCGCGTCCGCCGGAGTATTACGGTGTCGGCGAACTTTTTCCGAAACGTTCCGGTATGAATCTCGACCCGCTCGCTGCTGCCGAATCATTGGTGAATTATGGGTTGGCTTTTTTATTGAATCCGCAACGCGCTAATCGTTTGGTGGCGTTCAAAGCGCGTGGCAGTAATCTTGGTTTTAATGATGTGGTAGAAAAACTTTTAAATCAAACATGGCACAACACAAAATCTTTTTCCGGTTTAGAACAACAAGTGCAACTGCAAACGCAACAATGCGTTTTGAGTGCATTGTCGTCGTTAAGCATTAATGACAATGCGAATTACGAAGTGCGTGCGATTTGTTTCAATGCTTTGCAAAATTTAAAAACGGCATTATCATCAAAACTTGCCGGTGCCGGTGCTTTGCAAGCACATTATAATTATTCGATTGAACGCATCGCGCATCCGAAAGAAATTACGGTGCCGGTGGTGAAGGAAATTCCGCCGGGTGCGCCTATTGGGTGTGAGGATGACGACAGACGATAAATTGTCTGAATCTGGATTTACAGGATTTTAGAATTGTTGGGATTTTTTTTGTTTTTGTCTGAATCAGGATTTACAGGATTTACAGGATTTATAGGATTTTAGGATTGGCGATATTTTTTTCAAGATTTTTCTTTTAAAATTCTAAAAATTCTAAAATCCTGTAAATCTTGATTCAGACAAATAAAAACTAAAATCTAAAACCCCAAAGTAATACCCATATACGCACTTCTACCGACTGCCGGAATTATTCCCGGTCCTGGATACTCATCTGTGCGGCGTGTAAAATATTTTTCGTCGGTGATATTATTAATACCGCCTTTCAAAATGATACGCGGAAATTTATAAGAAAAAGAAATATCGCCCGTCGAATATGCCGGAATAATACCGACAATCGGGTCGTCACTTCTAATCGTGTTGGACGCATCACCGAATGATTCGGATTGGTGTGACCACTGCGCGGTAATAGAAAACCCGAGTGGATGTGCGTAAGTGATGCCGATGCGCTCTATTACACTCGGTGCGTATTCAACGTGTTTATCTTTGAACGCGCCGTTGGTGTATCGCGCATCTATGAGCGACAACGCGTTAAAAATACTCAAACCGCCTTTTAAAAAATTCGGATTGAGATATTTTGAAAAATTAAACTCGATGTATGTTTCTAAACCTTTGTGTACACTATTCGCAATATTTTTCCGGATGGTGTATGTGTTGCCTTGCGCGTCTGTTTCTTCAACGATACCGATGCGATTGTTGTATTGCAGCAAAAATAAACCGACATCAAAATTCAAATAGTTTTTTATGGTGCCGCGATAACCTAAATCGGCATTGAAACCCGTTGCATCTTTTAAATTTTTATCTATTTTTGATGTACTGCCAAACGGCGTGAGTTGATTGTAATCAATGGGGCGATAGGCTTGACTGAAATTCGTATATACATTCGTAAAACGCGACAAAGTATATTGTGAGCCCAGACCGAATAAAGCAAACATCCGCGATTGAGATAAATCGGTGTACACATTTTGTTCCGTAATACCATCAGTAATATAACCTTTTGCCGTTGAGTGCAGATATTCTAAACGAAAACCGGGTGTAACGGAAAACTTATCCGACAATCTGAAAATGTTTTCTGCAAACGGCGCAATATTAGTCGTTGTAAAATCTAAATCGTAAGCATATCCCCGTTCGAGGATTGTTAAATCGAAATCACTTCCTGTCGTTCCGACACCGCCGCCTTGTCTTTTAAATTTTGCACAAGCCACGCGCACACCGGTTGCTAAAGTTTGCGTTTGTTTTCCGATCGTATAATCCGTTTTGAAACGCAATTCGTTGGTGATGCTTTGCATTTTTTCGCGTTGCACTTCGCGGTTGCTGTATTGATGTGTGTCTGCGTCAATTGTATCGAGTGCGCCGGGTCCGCCGTCTTCGTTGCGCCATACTAAATTTCTCGCACCTGTTAAAACCGAAGTTTGCAAACTGATAGATGTGTGCGGTGAAAATTTGTATTGCGTCGTTAAGTTCACCACGTTCCAAGGACTTTCTAACCAATTGCGCGCACGAAAAGAAGATTTAGGATTCGTTTCAAACATCGAATCGTTTAAGCCACCAGGCATTCTGATGCGATTGCGCAACAACGAATACTCTAAACTGATAGAAAAATTATCGGAAGGTTTGAATGCAATGCGTCCGAAACCGGAGACTTGCGTTTGTTCGCTGTTCGGTCGCCAACCCTGTAAGTTTCTGTACTGTACAAACGCCATGTAAGAAAATTTGCCGAGCGTTCCGCCGATCGATGTAAAAGAATTAAATAAACCGAAACTGCCGCCGGTTTGCGATGTAGAGACGCGATGCATCGCGTCTCTACCTGTATCTGTTGGTGCTTGTTTGACAATATAATTTATCATGCCGCCAAATTGCGCGCCGAATTGCAACGATGATGCACCGCGCACAACTTCAATGCGTTCAACGGCTTCCATCGGCGGTAAATAATACGCTTCGTTGTAACCATAAATATCTGCCGACACGTTGTAACCATTTTGGCGCGTATTAGTTTCTATACTTTGCGACGGATTTAATCCTCGAAAGCCGACACCGTTTGCCGTGAATCCGCCGCTTTCCGTTTCCGAAATATTTAAACCCGGAACGCGCCCGAGAATTTGTCGCGTATTATTTATCGCTTTATTCGCGTCGAGACTATCAATGACGATGACTTCATTTTTTTTGCCGGCATAAATTATTTCTCCCGCCACATCATTCAAATGTCCGGTGCCGTTCACGATGCGAATAGATTTTATTTCTATTTCTGCTAAATTTATTTGCTGCGGCAAAGAATCTATCGGTTTTGGGTTTTGGATTTTGGATTTTAGATTTATAGAAGACGTGAATCGAAAATCATTTCTAAGATTTGTATTGAAAAAAATATTTTCACGCGTTTTTTTTTCGTAAATAAAATTATTTTTTTCTAAAATTATTATTGAAAAATAATTTTCCGAAAAAATTTGCTGCGAAAAAAAAATTTGAAATGAAAACAGCAAAATAAAAAATAAATTTGAGCGCATTAATTTTAATTTTTGTTTAAAAAAATGTTTGCGCCGCAAAGATACGTTGTGTGGAATTAATCTAAATAAAATTAAAAAAAATTTTAGAAAAAAATTTTAGAAAAAAATTTGTCGGTATTCAGTCGTAAAATTGAGGCGTGAGCAATAAATAAAATGATTGAACATTTGAAAACCGGGTTGAAATTTTATGATTGGTAAAACAAAATTCAATTAATAAATAAAAGAATAAAATGAATCCTAAGGTTGATTTTTATTTTATTAAATCCAAAAAATGGCAACCGGCATTGGAAAAACTGAGAATAATCATTCTTGATTGCGGGTTGACCGAAGAATTGAAATGGGGTGTGCCTTGCTATACTTTTGAAAAAAACAATATCCTTTTAATTCACGGATTTAAAGAATACTGTGCGATTTTATTTATGAAAGGAGCGTTGTTAAATGATGAAAAAGGCATTCTGATTCAACAAACAGAAAATGTGCAGTCGGCACGTCAAATTCGATTTATCGGTGTTCAAGAAGTAGTTGTGATGGAAACTACTGTGAAAGAATATATTTATGAAGCTATTGAAGTAGAAAAAGCCGGTTTGAAAGTTGATTTGAAAAAGACTTCAGACTTTTTGATACCCGAAGAATTTCAAAAGAAATTAAATGAAAATGCTGAATTGAAAATCGCTTTTGAGGCATTGACACCCGGGCGACAAAAAGGCTATATTTTTTATTTTTCTCAACCCAAACAATCTAAAACACGCGAGTCGAGGATTGAAAAATGTGTGCAACAAATTCTCTACGGAAAAGGATTAGAAGATTAATTGACTTGATAAGTAGTTGAATGTAAATAAACACAGGTTTTATTTTGTACAAATTATTGACAATCAATGTATAGAAAGATTATTTATTGTTCATTGTTCATTATTCATTGTTCATTACTTACAACATCACCCCGCAAACTCCTTCAAACATTTCGGACACAAACAACCTTTATGCTGAATCATTAGCATTTCCATTGTACGCGGATGAATTTTTGCGCGAAGTGCAACGCAATTACAATAGGCATTGAAATTATTGGTATCAGCACCGTAACAAATCATCGGTCTTTTGCAACGTGCACATTCACGAGAAAACGATTCGGTATTTTCTACAACTGCCCACTTTACGCGTCCACTTACCGGCGGATTTTTTTTTCGTAGGCGGATGCGCACCATTTGCATTTCGTCAAATTGTTTTTTTAATTCGTTAGTGATGTTTTTTATGACATGTTCTAATAATTTTTGCGGTTTTTGCATCTGAATATGACAAACTTCATATAACAAAGCGTAATTAATACTGCCGGTAACTTGATCAATATCGTTTTCTCTTACGACTTTCACATCTTTTATTTCCGTTTGAATCCAAACATCTAGAATAAAATGTGTACCGATAACGCGCTCTTCTTCATGTAAACCATGATAAGCGAAAAACTCCATGCCTTCTAATGCAACGACAGCCATATTTGCGAATTAAGAATTAAGAATTAAGAATTACAAATTACAAATTTTTGAAAAAAGAGCTTCGTAATTCGTAATTGATTAAATGTTGAG
>JAYTNA010000079.1:0-4183 GCA_043748865.1 Saprospiraceae bacterium | reverse complement strand
CGAAATTCCAATTCGGTGCAGTCGGCGGGATTGGCGGTGTTGGTGATGTTGTTGGCGGTATCATTCCGAAATTAGAATCACCGGAGCGATTGACAATTTTATTTGTCAAAGCATCAAATTTTCCTAAATCTTTTTCAGGTATTTCTACACCGTTAATCGTTAAAGCGACCGGTTTATTATTTTCTACTTTCAGTTGAATGTCCTGTGTATTGTCGGAAAAATTATAAACACCATTTTCGGTGTTTGCCGGAAGAGAATCTAAATGGTTGATGATTGGTAATTTATGGTTACCGGTTAAATCACTATTAGAAAGCGGATTTTTATTGGTTGTAAACGACACAGTAATAATTGTTGCCAAAAGCAATCCTAATGCAATTGTTTTTTCCATGATGTTGGATTTAGATGGTGAAGAAGGTTGTAAAATGCGTTGGACGCGCATCAGTAATTGATTTTTTTGTTGACCGGCAAACGCCAAAGACGGTGAAAGCGGATAAAAATTCATATCTTGAACCACGACAAGAGCTTTCGCATAATTGATAGAACTGCCGCAAAGTTTTATGGCAATATCGTCGCAACAAGTTTCGCGAGCGTTGCGCACTTGATTGGACAGCCACCACACGGCGGGATGAAAATAAAATAAAGCTTCGACCATACTTTGTGCGATGTTCACGACATAATCGTTGCGTAAAATATGCGCGATTTCGTGTGAAAGAATAGCTTCTACTTCTTGCGACGACAAACGATTCATTACACTGATCGGAAATAAAATCATTGGTTTTAAATATCCGATGACCATCGGCGTGCGTACCAACGCACTTTCAACCAATTCGACAGCGTGATTAACACCGGCTTTTTGTAGGATTTTATCTTTGAGTTCCAACCAATATGCATCCGGCGGAAAATTCATCCGTCGACGCAAGTATTGAATATAACTGATGCCGCCGAGTAAGCGCAATAAAAAAATCGTCACGCCCAACAACCAAACCGATACAATGAGCGGTAAATTTCTGTTGAAGTAGGCTTTAAAACTACTTATCGTTAATTCGTTGACACGTTGATTGGTTAATTCGTTACCGGCGTTTTGAATTTGCGAATTAACGGATAAAGAATTAACGGATAATGCATTACTCGGCTCAAAACTCAATTGTCCTGGTAGATTTGCTAAGTTGTAATAATAGAAAAAAGT
The DNA here is from genome assembly GCA_043748865.1 of Saprospiraceae bacterium. GTDB lineage: Bacteria > Bacteroidota > Bacteroidia > Chitinophagales > Saprospiraceae > JAAFJT01. The sequence goes on along the minus strand of JAYTNA010000079.1, from coordinate 2,997 downwards.
GAAAAGTGCTACACCCAAAACAGAAAACAAAGCGATATTTGTAATCGTATAATGCAGTTGCGCCGATTTTTTGCGCATACTGATAAGTATTATGCCCGTAACGACAGCAATCAGCGTTGCTTGCCAAATTGAATGAATAACCATCCAACCGAGCGCGAAATCAATATTGTGTGAGAAAAAAAGAAAAGTTTGCATGAAAATGAAATTTAGCTGTGCGCTTGTGGCTATAAGAAATGAACCTTGCGCATTGAGCAATGGCTAAGAATTTTTTAGTTGAATCGGCTCATTGCCCATAGCTAAAAGCTCATGGCTAATGAGTTCTTTTATTTTTTCCAATTCTTCACGCGAAGTATTGCCGGTACCTAGTGCGCGTAAAACCAAAGAAGAAGCCGAACCGCCAAACGCATTGTTGACGACCGTGCGCAAAACTTGTTCTTGCGTAATTTTTTCATTCACAGCCGGTCTATAAATATGGCTGCGTTCGATGATGTCGCGCTCCAATAAATTTTTATCGAGCATGATTTGCATAAGTTTAAGTGTCGTCGTGTAACCGATTTCTTTTTGGTTCGGTTCGCGTTTGTCGTTAAGTGCATCATTAATAAAGCGCACAGTTTGTGCCCCGTGTTGCCATAAAACTTGCAGAATTTCTAATTCCGAATCTGTTGGTGCAGGTGTCATATTTAGTTGTTTGTTATTGGTTGTTAGTTGAGCATTGTTAATGAAATTAAATTAACAACTTACCACTAACAACTAACAATTATTTATCTACGAATAATTTCGTACCAAAGGTAATACGAAAAGATTCGTAATGTCAATAGTTAGTACGAAATTTTTCGTAAATATTTTTTTATGGAGTGATTTATGGCGATTGAAAGAGTTATAGCGTTAGCCACAAAATAGTGATAGCGGCGGATTGAAATCCGTCGCTATCACTATTTTAAATGTCTGGTTGCATTTTTGTTTTACGCTAAGCTCCTACACTCCGGAAAAGTCGCAAAATAAAATAAACCGAAGTAAAAGCTGAGTAAATACCTTTAAGCTTTATAATCAACCGACTTACCGACTTAACTACTGATTGATTAATATCACAGAACTTTTTTTCGTTGCCGTAACATTATTGAATTTCGGTACATCTTCTTCTATAATTCTTTTGAGCGTACCAATTTGTTTATCAATCAACGGTGCTGTTTCGTTATAAGCTTCGTATGCTTGCTTCGTTGGTTTTGTTTCGCCGGAAGACAAATAATTTGCAATGCCTGCCATTTTATCATTTAAACGAATCGGTAATGCCAATAAATCTTGCGGTGCTTTGGCTTTGTGTTGAACGAGTTCGTCTTCAATTTTTTGCAATTTTTCCAACATCGGTTTACTGATGAGTTCTACTTCTTTTTTAAAAACTGTATCTTTCACCGTTTCTAAATAATCGTTCGTTTGTTTCCGAACTTTGCGTAAATCGTTTACGGTTTTATGAACTTCGGCAACTTTATCGCGCACTTTTACTTGAAGGGCTGTATTTTCTTCTAAATCTACAATAGATGCCTCCACACGCGGATCTTTCAAAATTTTAAAATTGACGGTTTGAACGACATCTTTTCCGAGTACTAATTGCGCGATATAATCGCCGGGCGCAACTTTCGGACCAACAATCGAACCTGCCCACATCAACGCCGGCGTACCTTCTAAATCTGTTGCATCAGTGTAACGCATATCCCAAATAAAAGTATTAAAACCCGCTTGAGCATTTAAAATACCCGGTCTTTCAACTTTTTCTTTTTGATAAAAATCTTTATTGATTTCAATTGCTTTTCCTTTTTTATCTTTTGTTGAACTGTAAGCAATGATAGTATCCGTTTTATTCTGTTTCAAAATGCGTAGTTGTAATTCGTCTTTCGGTTTTTCTTTCAAAAAATAATTAAACATAACACCGTTTGGCGCATTTTCTCCGACTTGTGCATCAGCGGGAAGTTTGAATGCGCCGCCGTTAACGCGATATACATCTTCGGGTTGAAATAAAAAAGTGTTGCTTGCAGTAATGGCTTTTTCATTGTCCATGATTTGATAAATCGGCGCGAGATTATCTAAAATCCAAAATGCGCGTCCGTGTGTGGCAATGCACAAGTCATTATCGCGCGTTTGAATTTGTAAATCATGGATAGGTGTCAAAGGCAAATTACTTTGAAGTGAATGCCAATGTGCGCCGTCATCGAAAGAAACATAAATGCCGATTTCTGTACCCGCGTACAATAAACCTTTGTGTTTCGGATCTTCTCTGATGACGCGACAATACGCATTGTCCGGCAAACCCATCGTAATTTTTGTCCAAGTTTGTCCGAAATCTTTTGTTTTGAAAAGATAAGGTTTCGCATCGTCTAATTTATATCTATTAGCGGCAAGATATGCCGTTCCAGCATCAAAATGTCCGGCTTCTACGATAGACATCATAGCCCATTCACCGAGACCGGGAACATTAAGTTTTGTCCAATTTTTTCCGTCGTCGGTACTTACGTGCAATAAACCATCATCACTGCCCGCATAAAAAACGCCGCGTTTAACAGGTGATTCGGCAAATGTAAAAATATCCGCAAAAGTTTCCGCACCGGTATTATCTTTCGTAATTTCTCCACCCGATGATTTAATCGTGTTTGTATCGGCCCGTGTTAAATCCGGGCTGATAATATCCCAACTTTGTCCGGCGTTTGTTGTTTTATGAACGAATTGCGAGGTGATGTACATTGTTTTCGGATCATGCGGCGAAAAAACAATCGGATATGTCCATTGAAAACGGTATTTCATATCTTCGGCACCCGCACCCAAATAAGTTATTGGATTGGGCGAAACATTTTGCGAAACATTTTTACTCAAAGTCATTTTTTGTAAATCCGCCATGTAACTGCCGCCGTAAATAATATCGGCATTTGTTGGGTCTGAAACCACATAACCGGATTCGCCGGAGTTCAATGCTTCCCAATCTCCTCTATTGATAGCAAAATTTTCTAC
>JAYTNA010000078.1:0-3139 GCA_043748865.1 Saprospiraceae bacterium | reverse complement strand
AAAACTTGGTTGTTGCGCACACATACTTCGCCAGTTCAAGCGCGGGTGATGGAAACACAAAAGCCTCCTATTCGTATCATCGCACCCGGTCGTGTTTATCGCAACGAAACTATTTCGGCGCGGTCGCACGCACAATTTCATCAAGTCGAAGGTTTGTATATTGATGAAAACGTTTCGTTCGCCGATTTAAAACAAACGCTCTTATATTTTGCGCAAGAGATGTTCGGCGCGGCAAAAATAAGAATGAGACCATCGTTTTTTCCTTTCACCGAACCGTCGGCAGAAGTAGATGTGTGGCTCGGTACTGACACGCCTGAAAATGCGCGCTTAACAAAAGGAACAGGTTGGTTAGAAATTTTGGGTTGCGGCATGGTGGATCCGCAGGTTTTAATTAATTGCGGTATTGACCACAAAAAATATAATGGTTTTGCTTTCGGTATGGGTATCGAACGTCAAGCCTTGCGTTTGTTTGAAATTCCGGATATTAGAATGTTATTTGAAAACGATGTGCGGTTTTTGAGACAGTTTTCGGCAGCTTTGTAAATGTATTTAATTTTTGAGTTTTATTTGGAATTGATTTATCTTTGTAAAAAAAATAATGCTAAAACCGCAAACTACTATTCAACCTATATTACGGGTTTTTAAAAAAGGAGAAGAGCCTGATGATGTTTTATACTGGCTCAGCCAACCTCCTATTGAGCGTATTCGAGCGTTGGAAGAAATCCGTCAACAATATAACGATTGGAAATATGGTCCTCGACGAGAATTTCAAAGAGTTTATAAAATTGTTAAACGCAAACGACGTTAAATATCTCGTAGTCGGTGGTTTTGCAGTGGCATATCACGGTTATCCTCGTTACACTAAAGATATTGACTTCTGGATTTGGGCAAATCCGGATAATGCCGATAAATTACTTAAAACTGTTCACGATTTTGGTTTTGGTGCTTTAGGTTTACAAAAAGAAGATTTAATTGACGAAAACAATGTGATTCAATTGGGCTATGAGCCTAATCGTATTGACCTTATCATGGGTTTAGATAATTTAGATTTTGAAACTTGTTTTGCACAACGTCAAGATGCTGAATTTGAACGCTTACCAATATATTTTTTAAATCTCGACGATTTAATTAAAAATAAATTATCAACCGGTCGTTTAAAGGACAAAGTAGATGCTCAAACGCTTGTAAAGAAAAATAACAAAAAGAAAAAATAAATGGACTTTGCTCTAAATAGAAACTTGACCGGCACCCGATATTTTCCAAGTCGTATCATCTTGCAAAAAACCAATTATTTTACAATTATTTTTCTGCCAATCTTTCAATAGAAAAAAATGTCCGACACCTTTTCCGGTCTCGTTGAATTTTACTGTTTGAAAATCGCGCACTACGTTGGCGTGTTTTAAAATTCTGCCGGAATTTTCACCGTTTTTGACATTTGTAGAAAGCGCAGTTTCTACCAAAACAAAATGAAGCGATTTACCTTTTGTGTCGCCCATGATGATACAATTTATTTCAACATCGTTACCGGTCGTTTTTTCTGAAAGCGCGATACTATTTGTCGGTGTTTGCGCTTGCGCGTTTTGTATTTGTTTTTCAATTTCCGAACCACGCGAACCGACACATTCATAACCGCCGTTAATGACGACTTGCGGCGTATAAACACCGTCGCCTTTAAATTTTGTGCCGTAAGTATATTGACGTTCATCAAAAGTTTCTTGACTGAACATATCTTTCCAACCCAAACGATTCCAATACGTTACATGATAGCTCAAAACAAAAACATTGTCCCATGTCGCATATTTTTGCATGAGTTCACCTGCACTCGGACAGCTTGAACAACCCTCGGATGTAAATAATTCTAAAACAGCAAAACCTTTTTCTGTTGGTTTTATACCGTTAGAAATTGTTGATGATGAAATTTTTAAATTGTCTTTTTTTAAAAATAAAAACGAACCGGAAAAAACGGTGACAAGTAGAATAATGAGCGTTCGCATGGATATTTTTTTATTAAAAGATTACGTTAAGAATTTTCTTACAATTTTTTTTTCTACAAATTTACAGCGAAACTTATCACAAAATAATTCTGATACTTTTCTGAAAAAAATTTATTTCTGAAAAATTTTTAATTAGCTGAAAATAAATGCCGTTTCTATTTTGTACAAATAATTGACAATCAATTTATAGCAAGATTGTTCGTTGTTAATTATTCATTGTTCATTTATCCAAACCGCTCCGGATTTAAAAACTCTAAATTTATCGAAGTATTTTGATGCGCAACAATTTCACTCACCAATTTACCGGTTGCCGGACCGAGACTTAAACCCATCATGCCGTGTCCGGTAGCGATGGTGACGTTCTTTAAATTTTTTACGCGACCGATATACGGTAAACCGTCGGGTGAACACGGGCGTAAACCGCTCCAAACATTTTCTTTTTCGGGTAGCTTTATTTTTAATTCCGGATAAAAACTATTCACACCATTAACGATGCCTTGAACGCGATTCATGTTGACGGTAGTGTTAATATCTGCAATTTCCATCGTGCCGGCACATCTTAAATTATTTCCCATCGGCGTTGCCGTTGCACGCGCTTCGAGCATAATGGTAGGGATTTTAATTTTATTGCCAAGTCCATCAAAAAGCATACTGTAACCTTTTCCGCCTTGTAACGGTATTGAGATGCCGAGTTTTTTGGTGAGAATTTCCGTCCAAGCCCCAACTGCAATAACTACTACTTGCGTCAGACAAACTTTATTTTCGGCTTCAGTCAGCCATTTTTCTTTTAATACGACACCCGAAACGGCATTATTTTTTATTTCAAAATCAATAACCTCTGTGTTGTATAAAAATTTAACGCCGGCACTTTCTAAATAATTTCTCAAACCGGCAACTAATAAATTTGGATTCACTTGTGCATCACCGGGATAAAAAACGCCGCCGATAGCATTGATTTTCGTATCGGGTTCAAGTGCTTGAACTTCTTCCGCATTTAAAATATGCGCTTCTATGCCGGCTTTGTTGGCGATTGCTGCCCCTTCTGTTTCTTCATGCGCCATTGCGGGTGTTTGATACGCCATCAACAAACCGCGTTCGTGCCAACCGAAATTGAAATAATTTTGTTTTTGGAAATCCTGATAAAG
>JAYTNA010000077.1:0-14767 GCA_043748865.1 Saprospiraceae bacterium | reverse complement strand
GAACGTTTCAATCAATTGTTTGTCACTAACGGAAAAAACCGCGAATTGGTAAACGAATTACGTGCCGGCGACATTGGTGTATGTTTAAAATTAAAAAATACGCACACCAATAATACGCTCAACGCAAAAGGTACATCGAGAGAAATAGAACCGATACATTTTCCGTCGTCAAGAATGCGCGTCGCCGTTCAACCGCCGACGAAAAATGATGTAGAAAAAATGGCGAAATCACTTCACGCATTGCAAGAAGAAGACTTGACCCTTATTGTCGAGCATAATATAGAACTCAAACAAACTTTGCTGCATACGCAAGGGCAATTGCATCTCGATATAATTAAATTTCGATTGGATAAATCTTTCGGTGTGCAAATTCAATTGATGAAACCGCGTATTCCTTATCGCGAAACCATAACGCGTGTGGCAAATCATGCGTATCGCCACAAAAAACAATCAGGTGGTGCCGGACAATTTGCAGAAGTCCACATGAGGATAGAACCGTATTACGAAGGTATGCCCGCACCGGCAGGACTCAACGTGCGCAACACCGAAGAACACGAATTGCCTTGGGGTGGTAAATTAATTTTTAATAATTGCATTGTCGGCGGCTCTGTTGATACGCGATTTATGTCGGCAATACTGAAAGGTATTATGCAAAAAATGAACGAAGGCCCACTCACCGGCAGTTATGTGCGCGATGTGCGGGCAAGTATTTACGATGGAAAAATGCACGATGTGGACTCTAACGATATGGCATTTATGACCGCATCTTCACAAGCATTCAGAGAAGCGTTTCCGATGGCGGCACCGCAAATTTTAGAGCCGATTTATAATTTGGAAATCCTCTGTGCATCTCAAGTGATGGGTGATGTGATGGGCGATTTGCAAACACGTCGCGCAATTATTATGGGTATGGATTCGATAGGGCATTATCAAAAAATATTAGCGCACGTACCATTGGCGATGATGCATGATTACTCGAATACGCTCCGCGCCCTCACACAAGGTCGTGCGAAATTTGGTTTGTCTTTTGCAGAATACAGAGCCGTTCCGCCGGATGTTCAAATGAAATTGATTGAAGAACATAAACATCATGCGGAGGTAGAAGCGGTAGCGTAGGAGTTTAATGATGAATTTAAAAACATGGGCGACTGCACGGAAGTGGTCGCCTATGTCTTATAGCTTTAAAAACAAGCCAATTTTTATAAAAACTCTTTTTTATGAAATAATAAATATATTTTTGAGGAGTGATAAATTAATCACAAAAGTTGGAACGCATTTTTCGTAGTTAGTTGCAGTAAAATAAACAAAAATGGATTTTAGATTCGCTCAAATAAATCGAATAATCATGCACAAAATTGTTGGTAAAACAACGGTTGAAGATGCAAAAGCAGAAGTAAGATATAAGTTAATTAGACCTACTGTAGATGTAGTAGCACTTTTGAAAGTACGGTTAACCGATGCTTGTGGTAAGCAGTCAAATTCTTTTATCTCAGAAGTAGAAGACAAAACAAAATTTTTTGCAAGATCCATGCAAATGAAATGCTCAGATGATGCTGCTTTTATTGAAGTCAGTCAAGATATTGCACATAGTTTAGCACATTGCCAAACAAGTCGCAGTATGAAAAGTGGAAATTTACTTATACTTGACGGAATTCAAACAAATACAAATACATATTTTACAATCGTAATTAAGGCAGAATATGATAATGTAATGAATACGGTTGAAGATGGTGATGACTTTCAGATTCAGATACTTCAAGAAGTATTTTTGTCTAAGAATCAAAAATTATTCAAAATAGGGATTTTATTTGAAAAACCTAATATAATTCCTGATTTTGATGCACAGGATTTTGATGCAAATTCTTACTGTTCAACTATAGTTTTTGATGAAAATATAAAGATAAGCGGACCAGCTGATTATTTTTACAGTGGTTTTTTGGGGTTTAAACTTGACAGTAATGAAAAAATTAGAACTGAAAGATTTTACAATAAATCATTGGAATTCATTAAAGAAAATATAAACGATCCTGAGCAGAGATGTGAGGCAGTCAATAAACTCGTTTCTTTTCTAAAAAATGAACAAGCAGGTGTTATGCCTAATGACTATAAAAATCTTTTTTTACCGGAAGGGTTGAGAGATTTATATGAAACAACAATCCAGGCTCAATTTCCTCATGCCTTTAATAAGGATAATGAATTATTAAAAGGTAGATTGAAAAATAGAAAGGTAACATTTAAAGGAGGAGTTTATCTATACGCACCAGCTGATAATTTTGAAGATCATGTTAAATTTATCAATTCAGAAGAAGAACTTGTTCAGTTGAAATTAGAATCTCAAAATACAATTGTCCAGATATTTGGAAAGCCTTATTCTAATGAGTAATTTTTTGGACAAAGAAAAAAGGCTAATTGAAGAATTTAACAACCTAAAACCGGATTTGTTGGTTTGGGGAAAATCTGTCTGCGATTATATTAAAAAAGAATTATTTGAAAGCGAACATTTTGATAATAAACGATTACAATTTCAACCATCTTTTAGACTTAAAGAAAACAAATCTTTGCTTCAGAAAGCATTTTTTGGAACTGATGGAATGACACAAGCGACAGATAAATTATTGAAAATAACTGATAAAATTGGAGTCAGAATTGTAGTATTGACCGAAGAAGATGTATTAAAGGTACAAAAGATTGTCTCAAATACAAATATTCCAATTTGGAAAAATATAAGAATCGCAAGGAAAATTGATAATATTAGTGGGTATTACAAAGGTGTTCATATCGAAGTATATCCAAGTGATGATAGTTGTTTTAGTAAAAAATATACTGATAAAGAATTAAAATACTTATCTTGCGAAATTCAAATTAGAACACTTTTGCAACACGCTTATTCAGAGGTTCGCCATCAGAACACATATAAGAGAGTGCATAGAATTGATGGTGAAGTTGAAGTTATGTTACAAGATATATTCAATCATGTGATAAAAAGTGACGATTATTTTTGCGAAATATACAGAAGAATGCAAACTGCAGATATAAGCATAGAAAATTTCTTCACGGAAATAGCCAAAGTCTATTTATCCATATCACCTCTTATTGTAAAGAAGAATGAAGCACTACTAAGAGAAACTGTTATAAATAGTAACCATAGATTGAATAATCTTGTTTTAAATCTTTACGATATTAATGAAATTGATATCACAGATGTCAAAGAAATTATTAACAACAATAACGAAGATATACGAATTTTGATTGAGTTGATAAATAAAGAAGACACATTTTTAAACAATGAGCCGATTATAATCTATCTTGCTTTCCTCGTCCTCACTCGTCCAAATTCTTTGAAGAAAAAATGGATAGCTGACGATATGATTTTGAGAGAAGTGTATCACAAATTAAATAAATCTTTTGAAAACGAATAATATAATAGTATTGAAAAAAACTTTATGATTAGAAAGCTAAAAACTATAGATATTTTTGCTGGCATAGGTGGTATTAGATTGGGTTTTGAGCATTATGGATGTGAAAACGTTTTTACTTCCGAGTGGGATAAAGATGCTCAGTTGATGTACGAAGCCAATTTTAGAGAAAAACCTTTTGGCGACATTACAAAAATTTCACCCGAAGATATTCCTGATCATGATATTTTATTGGCTGGTTTTCCTTGTCAACCTTTCAGTATCATCGGCAATATGCAAGGCTTTTCGGATACAAGAGGTACATTGTTTTTTAATATTGAAGAAATATTACGCGAAAAAAAACCTTATGCTTTCTTATTAGAAAATGTAAAACAATTGAGAACGCATGATAAGGGTAGAACATTTAAAGTAATACTCGAAAAATTAAAAGACTTGGGTTATTATACACACCATACTGTTTTAAATGCTTTAGATTTTGGCTTGCCGCAAAAAAGAGAACGGACTGTCATAGTTGGTTTTAAAGAAAATATAGCTTTCAAGTTTCCAAGAAAAACCGGCGAGTATAAACCGTTAGATGAAATTTTGGAAAAGGAAGTACTAATAGATAAAAAATTATTTGCTTCAAAAGATATTTTAGAGAAAAGACAACTAAAAATAAAAGGAGAACCTTTTTATCCTTCTGTATGGCATGAAAACAAAGGAGGTAACATTTCAATTTTACCTTTTTCATGTGCATTAAGAGCCGGTGGTTCTTATAACTATTTGTTAGTGAATGGTAATCGGCGATTATCTTCAAGAGAATTATTAAGATTACAAGGATTTCCCGAAAATTTCAAAATTGTTGTAGGTTATGGTGCTATGCGTAAACTAACCGGTAATAGTGTAGCTGTTCCTGTTTTCAAAGCAGTTGCAGGAGAAATGATAAAGGCAATTGACAATCGAAATATTCAACAATCATTTAAACAACTTACTTTATTAGAACTTGAATATGAACATAGTTGAAGCTAAAAAAGCTATTGATAAAGTTATTAAAAAAGCAAGGGTACATTTTTATAAGCCGATTCAAATAGTAGAAATTTTGCATCGCGATCGCATCGAAAAAAATATTATTCTCGAATTAGATAATCTTGAGACATATAGGAACGTGTCCAAAAAATGGCGCGACATTATTTGCAATCAATTTGTAGGGCGACTTAGCACTTCATCTGCACGTTATCAAGATGATATTTTTAACGATAATGCAGTTCCTCCACAAGTTTTAGAAATTTTAGGTAAAGAAAACCGCGAAAAAAATGGAATAGTTGAAGCATATATTTATAGACGTTTTTCAGAACGTTTTACGCAAATGTCAAGCGGATTAAATTATTGTAACACACATGACAAAACTAATTTCCAACTTTCCGAGTTTTTATTATTATTTTGGCAAGAACCGGGACTAAGAAGAAGTATTGATAAACTTTATGAGATAGTCGTTTATTCTTTATTTTCAGTTATCGTTTCAGAATTGGAATTGACAATTGAATTGTCTATGAATCCAAATAAACAACCAATTTTGAGAGAATTTGAAGATTTTGCCAAAAGAGTTATCAATCTTCAACCGGATGTTTCATCATTCAAAACATCTGCAAAAATTTATAGATTAGGTGTTACAAATGCTGCTGATAGAGGATTAGATATGTGGGCAAATTTTGGTTTAGCCATTCAAATCAAACACCTCTCATTGAGTGAGGAATTGGCAGAAAATATCGTCAATTCTATAAATGCGGATAGAATTGTTATCGTTTGCAAAAAAGCAGAGCAAAAAATCATTGTTTCATTGCTTAATCAGATTGGTTGGAAATCACGTATTCAAAGTATCGTTACAGAAAACGACCTCGTTGATTGGTATGAGAAAGCATTACGTGGGCAATATGGAGAACAAATAGGAGAGAAAATGCTAAAAATCCTTTCAAACGAAATCAAATTAGAATTTCCTGTGACAGACAATACTGCTTTTGAAAAATTCTTCAACGGTCGCGGATACAATAAACTATTCGATGATTTTTGGAAATAAATAAACTTCAATTTAAAAATAAACGTCGGTTTAAAGAAGTTGCTAAACCGACGTTTATTTTTTATTTTACCTCAATTTCAAAGTAACAATCGTCAAAACTGCTAAAATAATTCCGACAATCCAAAAACGGGTGACGAGTTTGGCTTCCGGTATGCCTTTTTTCTGAAAGTGATGATGCAAGGGCGACATTAAAAAAATGCGTCGTCCTTCACCGTATTTGCGTTTGGTGTATTTAAAATAAGAAACTTGCAACATCACCGATAAATTTTCGGCGACAAAAATGCCGCACAATATCGGTATCAATAATTCTTTTCTGATGAGGATACAGAACACGGCAATGATACTACCGAGTGTTAAACTGCCGGTGTCACCCATAAAAATTTGCGCCGGATACGCATTGTACCATAAAAATCCAATACATGCCGCCAGAAAACACGCACCAAAAATTACCAATTCCGATGAGTTAGGGATGTACAAAATATTAAAATAATCGGCAAAAATAGAGTTACCCGTCGCATAAGCAAAAATGGCGAGAACGATGCCGATAATAGCCGATACGCCGGAAGCTAATCCGTCAATACCGTCCGTTAAGTTGGCCGCATTAGATACGGCGGTGATAATGAGAATGACGAGCAGTACAAAAATAATGGGTGTCGCTTTTTTACTCGCATCCGCTCCAATGAGCGGTTTCAACAATTTACTGTAATCGAGTTCATTATTTTTATAAAAAGGCACGTTTGTCAACGGTGCTTTCGTGTAAACCATTTCTTTCAAACGATTCCCGCGTGTTGCATCGGGTACATAAACCGTTTTGGTGACGGTATAACTATTTTTTGCAGCCGTTTTAGAATCCATGCGCACGACAATATCTTTATTAAACAACATCACTAAACCCACCATCAAACCCAAAGAAACTTGTCCGACAACTTTAAAAATTCCGGGTAAACCTTTTTTATTTTTTTTGAAAACTTTTATATAATCGTCCAAGAATCCGACACCACCCATCCAAACAGTGGCGAGTAGCATCAACTGGACATAAATATTATCGAGCCGACAAAAAAGTAATGTCGGAATAATAATGGAAAGAATAATAATGATACCACCCATCGTCGGCGTACCTTGCTTTTCTTTTTGTCCCGTCAAACCCAAATCGCGCACTGTTTCGCCGATTTGCAATTTGCGCAAATAAGCAACAAGATAGCGACCGAAAATTAATGAGATAACGAGCGATAATATAATGGCAGCACTTGCACGTACCGAAACGTAGCGATATAAATGCGAACCGGAAAAATTATAGTATTTACTTAACCAATCGAAAAAATGATAAAGCATTTTAGATTTTGAATTTTAGAATTTGGATTTTCGATTTATTCTTAACGCGTAATTATTTTGCGGACTAAAGTCATTGTTTAAGCAAAATTTCGAGGGCGAAAATAATATAAATTTTTTAGTTTAGTTTTCTTTTTGAAGAATCTAATATTTTAGTTTTAGATTTTAAAATGTCCTCCGGATGTTAGAGATTTGCGAGAGTAATTAATGATGAATGATAAATGATGAATGATAAATCTCATGATAAATTGATTTTCAATTGCTTATGAAATTTCAAAACGTCGTTTATTTACAATCACGTACTTAAATCATGAGACCGAATTTTAAATAACAAATAACAATTAACAATTAACCACTAAACCCATGTCATCGGTAAAAGAATTTAACGATTATCGCGAGAAAATGAATAAAAAAATTCTCGCCGAAGATAATAAAGTACTCAAACGTTTCTGGAGTTTGGATAATCAGACTTATACCGACGGCGCGTTAGACAAACGCACAAAAGAATTACTCGGCTTGGTCGCTTCAATGGTTTTGCGTTGCGACGATTGTATCAAATATCATCTCGGAACTTGTCATGAATTAGGTATCACTAAAGCAGAAATTTTCGATGTTTTTGCTGTTGCTAATTTAGTCGGCGGTTCCATTTGCATTCCGCATACGCGACGTGCAGTGGAATATTGGGAAGAGTTGGAACAATTGACAATTGACAATTGACAACTCCAATATTATTTGTCGTTGTCCATTGTTCGTTGCCATTGTCCATTGTCTATTGTCAATTTTCCATTATTATCTATTTTGATCGATCAATTACAAAAACGTTACGAGCAAGGTTTGCCGGGCAGAGTTTTTCAATTGGAATTAGCGTTCAATGCGCGCATTCAATCTATGGAAGCACCGCCAACGGCAAAAAAATCGGCAGTATTGGTTTTGATTTACGAAAAAAATAATGAACCGCACGTTTTGCTCATCGAGCGAGTAGGTCATGCAAAAGACCCACACAGTCGGCAAATAAGTTTTCCGGGCGGTAAATTTGATGCGGCTGATGTAACAATTGAAAATTGTGCTTTAAGAGAATGTTTTGAAGAAGTCGGCATACCGTCCTCACAAATCGAAATCATCGGCTTAATGACGCATCTTTATATTCCGGTGAGTAACTTTGAAGTTTTCCCGGTATTGGCTTTTTCCAAAGAAAAACTAAATTTAAGACTACAACCTACCGAAGTCAACCAAATTTTAGAAACGCCTATATCTTTATTGCTGAAACCTGAAACAATAAAACATACCGAAATGAAAGCCGGACCGCAACAAATTTTGATGAACGTACCGTATTTCGATGTTTTTGAAAAAAAAATTTGGGGAGCCACTGCCATAATTTTATCGGAATTACTGGCTTTAATGAAAACAATGTAAAAGTGCGCATAACATTTTAAGAGGCATTAAAGAAATAAAAAAATAGATACTACCTTTGTTGTTTTAGTCGGTTAGTCGGTTGGTCGGTTGGTCTTTAAACTAACCGACTACCCAAATAACCGACTAACCGACTAACTAAACAATCATGGCAAAAAAATTAGCAGCAATTACAGGCGTTCACGGTTATGTGCCGGATTATATATTAACGAACAAAGAATTGGAAACAATGGTGGATACAAACGATGCATGGATTGTATCGCGCACCGGTATAAAAGAACGCCGTATACTAAAAACACCGGGATGGTCAACTTCTGATATGGCGGTTGAAGCAGTAAACGGTTTACTTGCTAAGACGAATACTTTGCCGGAAGAAATTGATTTATTAATTTGTGCGACTGTTACGCCGGATATGCACTTTCCGGATACTGCCAATACAATTTGCGATAAAATTGGTGCGAAAAATGCTTGGGCTTTTGATATTAATGCGGCTTGTTCCGGATTTATTTTTTCTTTGGTAACCGGTTGCAAATTTATTGAAACCGGCATGCACAAAAAAGTTGTCGTCGTCGGAGCAGATATGATGTCAAGTATTGTGGATTATACCGACCGTTCAACTTGTATTATTTTCGGTGACGGTGCAGGTGCAGTTATGCTCGAACCAAATACTGAAGGGTTTGGCGTAAAAGATGCAGTTTTGCACGGTGACGGTTCCGGCAGACAATATTTGCACATGAAAGCCGGCGGTTCTGCAATGCCGCCTTCGCACGAAACGGTGGATAAACGCTATCACTTTGCTTATCAAAACGGTGCGCCGGTTTTTAAGGCAGCTGTAAAAGGTATGATTGCTACAACCGAAGATTTATTTAAACGCAATAAATTAAAAATTGAAAAAATAGATTGGTTAGTGCCGCATCAAGCGAACAAACGCATCATCAGTGCAGTGGGCGAAGGTTTAAATATGCCGCCGGAACGTGTGATGTCGAACATAGAAAATTACGGCAACACCACAGCAGGCACGATTCCGCTTTGTCTCTGGAATTATGAATCGAAATTGAAAAAAGGAGACAATCTCATTCTCACTGCTTTCGGCGGCGGATTCACGTGGGGTTCTGTTTGGTTGAAGTGGGCATATTGATGAATGAACAATGAACAATGAATAATGAACAATAAAAAGTTGAAAAACTATGTGCCAATGTGGTTTAAAACTATGTAAGCTATGTAACCTATGTGCCTATGTAGTTCAAAATTCTACTCAACAAATGAAAAAACTTACAATCATCTTCATCTCAATTTGTTTTATTACAAATCTTTTCGCCCAAAAAACTTATTTGCCAACTTGGGAATCCATTGACATTCGCACTATTCCTGCGTGGTTTAAAGATGCGAAATTCGGAATTTTTATTCATTGGGGCGTTTATGCAGTGCCGGCGTATAGTCCGACAGCACGAGACAGCGTAAGTATTTATGATCGGTACGCCGAACACTATTGGCACCGTTGGAAAGAAAAAAACAGTACGCAACATTTTTTCACCGAGTTTCACAACCGTGTTTACGGACAAAATATAGAATACCAAGATTTAGCAAAAGCGTTCAAAGCAGAAATGTTTCAACCCGATGAATGGGCAAAACTTTTTAAACTGGCGGGTGCAAAGTATGTCGTACTCACATCAAAACATCATGAAGGTTTTGCTTTGTGGCCCTCCAAACATTCTTGGAATTGGAACGCGATGGATGTTGGTCCGCACCGCGATTTACTCGGCGATTTAACCAAAGCTGTGCGCGAAAAAGATTTGAAAATGGGTTATTATTATTCACTTTTAGAATGGTATCATCCGTTGTATAAAAAAGAAACTATCAATGACTACATTGATCAACATATGTTTCCGCAGATGAAAGACTTGGTGACGACTTACAAACCCGATATTTTTTGGACAGACGGCGAGTGGGATTATCCGTCAGCTACTTTGCGCAGCACCGAATTTATTTCTTGGCTTTTCAATGAGTCGCCGGTAAAAGATAAAGTAGCTATAAACGATCGTTGGGGTGTTGAAACACGCGGCAAACACGGCGGATTTTATACAACCGAATACGATTTGATTCACAACGGCAATTCGGATAATGTGCAGTTTTCGCATCCTTGGGAAGAATGTCGCGGCATGGCGGGTTCGTTCGGTTACAATCGCAATGAAATTTTAGATGATTATTCTACGTCCAAAGAGTTGGTGCATATCTTGATTAATAAAGTAGCACGCGGCGGCAATTTACTTTTAAATATCGGACCTACTGCCGACGGACGCATTCCGGAAATTATGCAACAACGTTTGGCGGATATGGGCGCGTGGTTAAATGTAAACGGTGATGCTATTTATAATACACGAAAATACAATAAAGCCGGTATTATCAATAAAGAAACAACAACTTATTACACAACAAAAGGAAAAGATTTGTACGTTATTTGCACAAAATTTCCGACGCAAGACATTGTGATTGAAAATATTGAGAAGCCTATCAACGTCACGATGTTGGGTTTGAAAGCCGGTGTAAAAACTGCTTTCAAAAACAATAAATTAATTATTTCCATTCCGACAATTACACCGGCAAACAATCCGTGTAATTATGCGTGGGTGTTTAAGTTGGAAGCCGTTTTGTAAATAATTTTTGAAAATTTCAAATCCGGCGTAAATCTTTCTTTTGTTCCGGTAAAACACCCTTCTGCCTTTTGTATTTCATTCTCCGTACTCACATTTTCAGAACCACTATTTCAGCATGAAATCCATCCGAATTTCTTTCTCTATTCTTTTTTTTATACAATTTTCTTTTCTTTTATTTTCTCAAAATTTCACTGACGGATTTAATTTCGTTTTGCCGACAACAGACTCAACAACACAAAAATTTTTACCGAATTTTCCTGCAAAAACTATTTCCGATGCCGATCGCGTGAGTGTTTCCAGTGATAAATTTTTAGTCGGCGGCAATCCGATACGTTTTTGGGGTGTGAATATTGTCGCAGCAGCAGCATTTCCGGATAAAGCTAAAGCACCGATTATTGCCGGTCGTATGAGAAAAATGGGGATTAATTTAGTGCGCTTTCACCACCTCGAAAATAATTGGACGGGCGATAACGGTTGTATTTTTATTTACGCCAACGGTACGCGACAATTAAATCCGACCACACTCGATCGTTTGGATTTTTTCATCAACGAACTCAAAAAAAATAATATTTATGTGGATATGAACTTGAATGTCTCGCGCATTTTTAAAACAAGCGACGGCGTACAAGGTGCTGATTCTTTGCCGGATTTCGCAAAAGGTGTCACCATTTTTGATCCTTATTTAGAAAAATTACAACTCGAATATGCGCAACAATTACTCGGACACATCAATCCATATACCGGCGCAACATTAGCCACCGATCCGGTTTTGGCGATGGTAGAAATGAATAATGAAAACTCTTTGTACGGATTTTGGAAAGCCGATCGTTTGCGTCCGTTTGCACAAGGTGGAACGATTTTATTCAGGCAAAATCAATTGTTGGACAGTATGTTTCAATCTTATTTGACTCAAAAATACGTCACGCAAACCGCACTAAATACGGCGTGGCAACCGGCGGGAAGTGCCGGTAATAATCCGGAACTGTTGCAAAATACCGGATTCGAAACCGGTGCGTTCGGTTTACCTTGGGAAATGGAAACGCATAGTCCTTCGGTAGCAATAGTGAGTATTAATAATTCGGTAACACATTCCGGTAATTATTCTGCACAAATGAATGTGACGGCTTATTCCGGAACAGATTGGCATTTGCAATTCAAACAAACTAATTTTACTTTTCAAAAAGATACGCTTTACACATTAAGTTTTTGGGCGAAAGCAACAACAAGCCAAAGTTTTATCTGCGGATTCATGAACAATAATGATCCATATACTTGGTACAACGGTAAAACTTTTCAAGTGACGACCGAATGGAAACAGTATACTTTTTCAATCGTCATTCCTGAAAACACTGCTACAATGCGTTTGACGATTCAACCGCAAGGCGTAAATACTTTTTGGTTCGATGATTTCAGCGTGAAAAAAAATGTGCCGGCGGGTTTAAGTGTTTCAGAAAATTTAGCGAATAAAAATATTCAACGCATTTTATGGTCAAATAAATTTGATTATTCACCCAATCGAGTCGCGGATATGTCGGCATTTTATATCGGTTTACAAAAAAATCATGTGGATTTAATCAGGAATTATTTGCGCAACACATTGAACGTTAAAGTCGGTATAACGGGAACAAATGATTTGAGGGGACAAGAAGATGTAAAAGCACAAGATAATGCAGACTACATTGATGACCATGCCTACTGGGAACATCCGCAATTTCCGGGAACGCCTTGGGATGCTTCTAATTGGGTGATTGATAATACTTCGATTTTACAATCAACAAATATGTATGCTATCACCAATATTTTTTCCGGTTTATCAGTAAGTAATAAACCTTTTACAATTAGTGAGTATAATCATCCGTCACCGAATCGTTTTAAAACGGAAATGCCGGCAACTTTTTTAGCTTACGCAAGTTTGCACGGCGTGGATGCCGTTATGTTTTTTGACTACAATGCCGGTTTCGATTGGGAAACAGATGTCGTAGATAATTATTTTGATATGCACCGTGATAATTCTACCATGGCACTGTTTCCGTCGTGTGCCTTCGCATTTCGTCAAGGTTTGGTGAAAGAAGATGTAAATCCGATTCGTTTAAATTTTTCGGAACGCGATATTTATAATTTAGCTTTTAAAGAGCAATATTCTTGGCAATCGTATTCTCAACACGATAGGCGTTTGGGACTTTTGCACAGCATAAAAACAGATAGTTATTCTGCCGCAACTTCAACTGCTGCACCGGCGTTTTCTTTACCGCCGGATAATATTTACAAAACTGTCACCAACGAAACTGCTTTTGATTTAACAAAAGGCGTGATTACAACCGGTGCGCCGAATTTTGCATCTGCAACAGGTTTTTTACAAAATAATCCGAACGCGACTGCCGGCAATATGATTATCGTGCAGTCGAATCAATTTGCATCTGTTACTTGGGTATCGTTGAACACGCAACCGCTTGTTTCTTCAACACGTTCTTTAATTACGGTTTCAACAAAACAACAAAACACGGGTTCAATTTGGAACGCCACTAACACTTCATTGAATACAAATTGGGGCACATCGCCGACACAGATTCAACCGGCAATCGTAAAACTGAAATTAAATATTAAAGCCGATTCGATAAAAATTTATCCGTTGAGTAATATCGGTAAAGAAAGTGCCGGTAAAAAAATAATTCCGACAACGCCGAATAATTTTGATGTTACGCTCGATCAAACCGCAGATAAAACTTTGTGGTACGGTGTAGAAACTTTCGGCACCGGCAGCACTACCGGTATCATTCCGCCGAATCCGAATATGCCGATACTCAATCAAAGTTATCCGAATCCGGTCTATGATAATTTTGTGAATTTAGATTACACCGTCAGAGAAAATGGCACAATTAACATCGGCATTTACGATTTGATGGGTAGATTAGTAAAAAATGTTTTCTCGACTTGGCAACCCGTCGGTCAATATTCTTTAAAAGTTGACATTACCGGTTTACCGACCGGACAATATCGTATTATTTTGAATGAGGAGAATTTAGAGTTTGGGTTTTCATCTTATAATTTGGCGTATTCGCCGTTGGTGGTGGTGCATTAAATAAGTTTTCTAAACGTCAAATTAATCCTTGCTTCAGTTTTTTTAGGTTCTTTAGGCACGGCGTGTTGCCAAAAATGTTGCATCGTACCGGACATAATGAGTAATGAACCGTGTGTGAGAAGTAATTCGTGTTTGATTAATTTTTCGTGTTTATGCCGAAACAAAAATCGGCGCGTCTCGCCGAGATTAACGGAAGCGATGATTGGATTTTGTCCCAATTCTTTTTCGTCGTCACTGTGCCAACCCATTGAATCGTTACCGTTGCGATATAAATTGCCTAAAACACTGTTGTAAGTTGTTTTTATTTCCGAAATTTTTTCGATTTTTTCTTTGATGTCCAGTAATGCTGGATGCCAAGCATTCGGCATTTGTGTTTTGCCGCTGTACGTATAAATTTTTCCTTCGTCGCCGTACCAAGCCGTGAGTCGCGGTTCATTAATAAGTTTTCCGAAAATTTTTATTGCGCTTTGCTGCCACGCCAATTCGTTTTTTAAAACGTTGAATATGGTAGTGGCTTCCGAATTTTTCCAAAAATTTGGAAAGGAAAATAATTCGGCATCCGGTAATTTTATGTATTGTGCTTGTTCAGAAAAAAGCATTTTATTTTTTAAAAAATTATTATTAAAAAATCTTTTGGTTTATAAATAAAATCCCTATTATTGCAATGATGTTTATGAAAATTGCGAAACGAAATTTTGTTTGGCAAAATAATTTTATAAAACATCACTTTTGGTATTAGACTTAACAGTCGGGTGATTTCTTGTGAGAGCGAAGGCTTTAAACCTTCGCTCTTTTTTTTGAGCAGAAGTTGAACGAAGTTTGTATT
>JAYTNA010000076.1:0-2621 GCA_043748865.1 Saprospiraceae bacterium | reverse complement strand
GTAAATCCGGTGCAATGGGCATCAAAAGAAAAACATTTTCGCAATCTGCCGGTGCTACCGAATTATCAGTTATCGAAGGCACACTCACATAAAATAAAGGTTTCGAAGGCTTCGAAGGTTTTTCATAAATTTCTTCCGCGTGTACAGTAAAATCTTCATCAAAATATAAATTATGATGCTTAAGATTTATTAACTTTTTATTCACACCCAAATAAAACAAAAGTGAAGATGGGGCCATTACGCGTTTATCCCAATATTTTTTGGAATAATTACTTTCACCAATCGGCAAAACATTTTGATCAATGTGATGATAATCTGCCGCCGCCACAACTATATCCGCTTCGTAAATTTTGTCCGACGTGATGATACGTTTTGCTATATTTTTTTCGGTTTCAATTTTCAAAACCTCTTGATTCTCGAAAAATTTTACGCCGTTATCTTTTGCAACTTGTACCATCGCTTTCACAATTTCGTACATCCCGCCCATCGGGTACCACGTACCAAGCGACATATCGGCGTAATTCATCAGAGAATAAAGAGCGGGTGTTTTTTGCGGCGTTGCACCTAAAAATAACACCGGAAACTCGAGCAATTCAATCAACTTTTTATTTTTAAAACGCTTGCGCACTACATTCGCCATGCTATTAAACATATCCAACTTAATGGCACTTTGCAAAATTCTTAAATCAAAAAACTCGAAAACACTGTGACTTGGTTTTTGGACAAATTCGTTAATGCCGACATCGTATTTATATTTTGCTTCTGCTAAAAATTTTCTTAATTGCAACCCACTTCCCGGTTCATATTTTTCAAACATCGCTTCCAATTCACTCATTTTTGCAGGTACTTCCAATACATCACTATCCGCAAATGTAACAGTATATGATGGGTCGAGCCGTTTCAAAGTATAAAAATCAGAAACTTTTCTGCCGAAACGTTCAAAATATTGTTCAAAAACTTCCGGCATCCAATACCACGACGGTCCCATATCAAAGGTGAATCCATTTTCGGAAGTGAAAGAACGCGCTCTGCCTCCTAGTGTATCATTTTTTTCTAAAACCGTTACATTTAGTCCGGCAGCTGCTAAATGTGTTGCTGCTGATAAACCTGCAAATCCGGAACCAATAACGACAACTTCTTTTGTCAAAATAAATAATTTTATACTAATAACATTTTCGCTCAAATTTTGTTTAACTTTTTTTTTAAAAAAGTTAAACAAAATAAATTAATTTTGCTTGAATGATTTAAAGCACAATTATACAAATTCTATTTTCATGCTTTAACTTTGCGATGCGTTATCGGTTATCTGTTATTCGTTATCGGTTAATCGCGACAGTATTATTTTCTAAGCAACCGAAAACGAATAACTTATAACGATAACGAATAACAGATAACCGAATATGAAAGTAGCAGTAATAGATTACAACGCCGGTAATATTTTTTCGGTAATATTAGCACTTAAACGTTTGGGCGTAGAACCAATATTGACGAATAGTCCTGAAGAAATAAAATCGGCAGATAAAGTTATTTTTCCGGGACAAGGTGAAGCAAGTTCGAGTATGAAAAGTTTACGCGCGACACATTTAGATAAACTTATTCCGACACTCACTCAACCTTTTTTGGGTGTTTGTATCGGTATGCAATTGTTGTGCAGTTATTCCGAAGAAAATGATACGCCGTGTTTAGGGGTGATACCGCAACGTGTTTTGCGATTTCCGAATAATTTAGGCATAAAAATTCCTCATGTTGGTTGGAATACGGTTAAACGTTTTACACAAAAAAAATCCGTTATTAACACCGTTATTCAACCAAATTCGGTATTCAAAGCGATTGATGACGACAGTTATTTTTATTTTGTACACAGTTACTACGTTGAAATTGGCGATTATACGACTATTTCTTGTGATTACGGATTACCTTTCACGGCGTGTATGCAAAAAGATAATTTCTTCGCTGCGCAATTTCACCCGGAAAAATCCGGCGACGCGGGCGAAAAGTTATTGAAAAGTTTTCTTAGCTTTAGCTATCAGTCTTCAGCTATCAGCTATCAGCCGTAAGCTTTTAGTCTTCAGCTATCAACTATTATTAAAAAAATCGTAAATCGCTAGTATGTTCGTTATTCCGGCAATAGACATGATAGAAGGTAAAGTGGTGCGATTGACACACGGCGATTACAAAACCGTGCGCGTTTATCACAATAATCCGCTCGAAGTAGCCAAACAATTTGAAACTGCCGGCATAAAACGTTTACATCTCGTAGATTTAGATGGTGCAAAGTCCGGACATATTGTCAATCATAAAGTTTTAGAACGCATTGCAACTCAAACTTCTTTGCATATAGATTTCGGCGGCGGCATAAAAACGAACGCCGATGCAAAAATTGCTTTTGAATGTGGCGCACAACAAATTACCGGAGGCACAATTGCCGTTAAAAATCGCGATTTATTTTTGGAGTGGTTACACACTTTCGGTTCCGAAAAAATAATTCTGGGTGCCGATGCGAAAAACGAAAAAATTGCTGTTCAAGGTTGGACAGAAGTGAGTGAATTAACGCTACAAGATTTTTTATCTGATTATACCGTACAAGGTGTAAAATATACAATTTGCACCGATATTTCTAA
>JAYTNA010000075.1:0-2657 GCA_043748865.1 Saprospiraceae bacterium | reverse complement strand
ACCAAGTAATTTGGTGTAACTCACAAATTTCATCGGGCATTACTTCTAAATCAAAACTCCCTAAAGTTAAATCAGTGGCATTTTTTTCTTTCGCTGCTTTAATAAGGCTTAAAGCTTCTAAATAATTGGCATCATATTGAGTGCTATCCATATTTTTTTGGTTCTCGTTGTTTGCGTGCAATTTATTAAAGTTATTTTTCCGCATAAAATTAATAAAAAAACCGAACAAACGTATCAAGATGTTTTGTTCGGTTTTATTTAATTAAATTTTCAAGCCGTTTTCAAAAAATAATTTATCTTTGTATTGTTCTACCAAACTTAAAATGCGATAAATAATGGCTTCCGAATTTCAAGTTATCAAGCAACCGTTCTCAAATGTTCAACTTGAACTTTTAAAAGTTTTTGCTCATCATGTAAGCGATAATGATTTAATTGAATTGCAACGCCTGTTAGCTCGGTTTTTCGCCAAACGTGCCGTTGAGGCGGCAGATGCTGCGTGGGATAAAAACGGGTGGACTGATGCTGATGTTGATCGCCTCATTAATACAAAACTTCGCACACCTTATAAACATTGAAAGTAGTTATTGATACAAATGTTTTACTTGTCTGTGTTTCAAAACGCAGCCGTTTGCATTGGATATGGGAAAATCTCCTTAATGAGCGTTTTACTCTTTGTGTTACAACTGATATTCTTGCAGAGTATGCTGAAATTATAGAACGACACATGGGTTTTGAAGTCGCAGAATCAATTCTTTCAACTATTGAAAACTTACCGAATATTGAACGCGTCACTGTTTGGTACAGATTAAATTTGCTTAATGATGCAGACGATAATAAGTTTGCTGATTGTGCCGTTGCTACAAATGCTCAATTTATAGTCAGCCATGACCGTGATTTTTTACCACTCAGGCACATACCTTTTCCTAAAGTGGAAGTGATAGATTCGGAAAGTTTTAAAATGGCTCTCGGAATTTAAAAAATTAAAATCATCCCTTCACAAAAACCTTATAATCATACGCCTTCAAATCAAAAACACATTTATCATCAATCACTTGTTGTGTTTTTGAAAAATACTCAGTGTAATTGCCTTTAAAACTTTCGCCGATGAGATTTATTTTCGTCGGCTTATTCGACAAATTAAAAATACAAACCACTTGTGAATCACCTTTGGCGCGACGAAAACTATACACTTTATCGTTGTCAGTGTTGTTGATGCCGACTAATTCGCCGCCGTAAAGTCCGTTCCACAATGCTGGCGTATTATGTTTTAGGTCGCACAAAGATTTGAACCAATCTCTGCGCGAAGTACCGGTCCAATCAATTTCATCTTTTCCGAAAAACGAGAGACGTTTTGTGAGCGAGACTTCTTGACCGTTATAAATCAAAGGCATACCTTCAATGGCGAAACACAAAGTGGTAAAACAATCTGCACCTTCACCGAATAAATCTTTTTCCGAACCGTGCCAAGTGTTTTCGTCATGGTTTTGCGTAAAATTCATTTGCCAACCAAGCGTTCCCAAACGATTTTTAATATCTTCGGTATGCATATTCAACAGCGTTGCCGATTTTCCTTTTGCAATTTGTTTTATAAAATGGTGCGTTCCCCAACCGTAATTACATTCAAAACAAACCGGAAATTGTTCTTTACCATGAATTTCATCTTCGCCGAGCATGAAAACCGGTTTTATTTTATCTAAACGCACACGCAACTCTGCCCAATAATCCGTCGGAATTGCCCACGAACAATCTTCTCTGATGCCGTCGAAATCGAAATCGCGCACCCAATATTCATGCACACGCATCCACGCTTCGCGCATTTCCGTGTTCGTCAAATCCAATTGCGCAATATCCGCCCAAACTTCACCTTCATTACTCGTCACCGGTTGAACGACACCATTTTTTTGAACGAACCATTCCGGATGTTCATGCATCCATTTAGAATCAAAACCGGTATGATTCGGAATGAAATCTAAAATCACTTTCATATCATTGGAATGAATGGCGGCGATTAAATTTTTTAAATCTTGTGCGTTGCCGTATTTCGGATGAATGGTTTCAAAATCGGATGCGGCATACGGACTGCCCCAACAATTTTCGGGATTGGTTTCGCCTTCATCGCATTTTTTTTCTTTTTCGGCAATCGGAAAAATCGGCATCAGCCAAACTATATCAATGCCCAACGCTTTTATTTTCCGAATATGCGGGAGTATAGCTTCAAAATTTCCTTCCGGTGTAAACTGACGAATATTAAGTTGGTATAAAACAGCATTGCGCACCCACTCCGGTGAGGTATAATGAAGGCGGTTGAAATCAAAAATCTGTTCTCCGGTTGCGGTTGCGTCACTTGTTTGTGTTCTCTTTTTACGCAGATACAACGCTGCAACGAGCAAAAATACCAACGCGAGTAGGATGTAATTTATGAGCATAAAACTGTGATAATTAACTGAATTAAGTTTTAGTTTATGTTAGTCGCAGGTTGGCGGTGCAAAAATACATTTTTAGCGGGAGTTTTTTTGTTTTGTATGATAAATTTGAAACCGAAACAGAATACGCATCTATTTTTTTTATTTTTCAGTTATTTACCGATTTATGTTTTAAAAAATGTTATTTTTGCATAGTAAAAATTTAGCGCGCCGGAAAGAAAAAATTCTTGTATT
>JAYTNA010000074.1:0-4943 GCA_043748865.1 Saprospiraceae bacterium | reverse complement strand
AAAGGTCGGTCGCATTGCGCATTGAGGGTGATACAAAAAATACTGAAAACAGAAATAAATACAAGAAGTTTTTTTAAAAGCATCGGTTATGCAAAATATGTTTTTAGTCGGTTAGTCGGTTAATCTGTTAGTCTATGTAGTAACAGGTTGCGACCTGTCATTACATAGACTAACCGATTAACCGACTAACCGACTATAGAAATGGTTACTAGTAGGGAGGTTATAATAAAGAAACAGTCTTATGCTAAATAGCTGCTTATTAATCAGCAAAGATTATAAAAAGAATTGTATAAATTATTCTTCTCGTCATATAACGTTCAAAAGAGAATAAAAATTTTAGCGGTGTTTTTATTTAAAGCAAAAAAAATTTGACAAAATCTTGATAGCTCAGCAAAAAGAGAATAATTTTGGCGTGAAGTTCGTTTATTGAACTATGAACGATGAATTATTCAATAATTCATCGTTCATAGTTCATCATTCATCATAATTTTAAATTTTCCCGTGAACATAACTCAACTTTTTTTCGCCTTTCTTTTGCTCGTCTCAACACAAAAGCTGAAAGCACAAATGATTGTCAACGGCGGCTTCGAGGAATTTGCCGACGATGGTAATTTTAAAAATTGGAAATGGAGTAAATCTCCCGGTTTTATTTTTCTACCCGAACTCGATAAATCCATAGAAGGAAAATACTGCGCTCGTTTGTCGAGTACTGTAGGCAATAAAAGCGGCGGAGCCGCTTTCGTGCAAACTTTTTCGGGAAAAATTTCCGGGTTAAAGCGCGTACGCTATTCGATGATGATTAAAACCGAAGATGCAGCACCGGTGGGTTTTATTATGAATGCTTTTTGCGGCAGGTTTAATGTTTTTTCAAACAGTCAAGATGTAAGTTCCAATATTACCGGTACAAACGATTGGAAACGGTATTCTTTAGAAGCGACACTGCCTACTTACACGAACGCTTTAAGTTTTGTCGGAAAATTAGGCGGTGTCGGTACAGCTTGGTTCGATGATGTTAAATTGGAAGAAATCCCCTTGGTTGTAAAACCTTTACAAGATTCATTGGCAAATTTGAGCGACGAATTTTTAGATATTTTTGATAAATATTCCATTCGACGCGATTCTTTTAATGTTAAACTATTAAAAAAAGATATCGAAGCACTGTCGCAAGATGCCGTAAAAAAAGATGATTTAGCTTACGGTTTTATGTACACTTTTGCTGCTACCGGTGACAAAAAAGCAAAATTTTCTGACGGGAAAAGACAACCTAAGTTAAAAAATGAACAAATTGCTTATCCGCTTGGTGGTGTTTATAAAGAAAAATATGCCGTACTGCGTATTCCTGCGTTTTACGTTTCCGATTCTACACAAAGAACACTTTATGCAGATAGTTTGACGACGTTGATAAAATCTTTTGATAAATCTTACATCAGAGGTATTATGTTAGATTTTCGCAATTGTACGCAAGGTGATGAAGCGGCTTTGTTTAGAGGTTTAGCACCGTTTTTTAAAGACCAAGGTACTGTTTTATCATTTTCGGCAACCAATGGACCAAGTAAATCTTGGCGTTTCAATGATTCTGCAATTTATAATTTGAAACACAATATTCCGGTGGCAGTCCTTACAAGTTACAATACCGGCGGAGCCGGAGAAGTTTCAGCGATTGCTTTCAGGCATCAAAAAAACGTAAAAATTATCGGCGAACAGACAGCCGGTTTATCCACACGCACAACAGAATTCAAATTATCAACGAGTTGGGTGATTTCAATTTCTACCGGCGTTTTTGCTGACCGCACAGGCAAAAAATATTTAGAACGTATTGAACCGGATGAATTTGCTACTTACCCGAAAGACGTAAAATTTTCTATAGATGAAGATCCGGTCATCGGCACTGCTGTTGCATGGTTTAAAACGAAAGGAAAATTGTAAGTAATTGAAAATTATTAATTATTTGTTTCTCATTCCTAAATGTCTCCATAAAAAAAGCGCAAAGATTTATGTCTCTTGCGCTTTTTTTATCCTCAATCCACCTTTGCCAACACAAACGGATAAACTTTTATCTTTCTCCAAATTTTGTGAAGAATATAAGGCTCTGACAATAAATAATTTTCAAAATCTAAGTCTGTTTCAAATTGTAAAACCATATTGGAGCCAATCATTGTGCCTGCGTCGTTGAGTATGGCACCGCCATAAATAAAAAATCCCTGTCGGTTTAATTCAGCGACAAGGTCAAAATGTTTCGGACGAACAGCCAATCTTCTTTTTAAAGCGTTTTTATCTTTAGCATCAAATGCGTGTATCAGATATTGCTTCATACAGGTATATAAAAAAAAATCTGCGAGCCAAAGGAACTCGCAGAAAAACAACATTTGTTAACCCCAAAAAATTATCTTTAGTATAAATTTTCTAATTAATTGTAATCAAGTGCTTTATAAATTTCTACTATGCTCAATTCAGACATAAAGTTACGAGAAGGTAACCACACTTCCAAATTTATTTTACGAATTTAGCAATTTTTTTACAATGTCTGCTGCTTCTTTCAATTGAATAGCTGAATAAACTTTCAAACCCGATTCGTCAATCATTTTTTTTGCGATATCCGCGTTTGTTCCTTGAAGTCTGACGATGAGCGGCACACGAATAGTACCCATGTTATGGTAAGCATCAATAATACCTTGTGCAACTCTGTCGCAACGAACGATACCGCCGAAAATATTGACAAGAATTGCTTGAACGTTTTCGTCTTTCAAAATAATCTTAAACGCTTTTTCAACGCGCTCTGCATTGGCAGTACCACCTACATCCAAAAAATTTGCCGGTTGCCCGCCGCTTAATTGAATCATATCCATCGTTGCCATCGCTAAACCTGCACCGTTCACCATGCAACCGACATTACCGTCGAGTTTAACATAATTCAATTCGGCATCGGTTGCTTCAACTTCAGTAGCGTCTTCTTCACTTTTATCGCGCATTGCTTCTAAATCCGGATGACGGAAAAGCGCGTTATCATCAAGTTCTACTTTAGCATCAACAGCTATAATTTTATCGTCGGAAGTTTTTAAGCACGGATTTATTTCAAACATACTCGCATCACTGCCCACGAATGCTTTGTACAAACTATCAATGAAACTGCTCATTTCTTTGAAAGCCGTTCCGCTTAAACCTAAAGTAAAACAAATTTTTCCGATTTGAAAAGGACGCAAACCGAGAAGAGGGTCAATCCATTCTTTATGAACTAAGTGTGGTGTTTCTGCTGCTACGTGTTCAATATCCATACCACCTTCGGTAGAATAAATAATGACGTTGCATTTTTTACTTCTATCCATCAACACCGAAATATAAAATTCTTTTGTCGGATTTGCTCCCGGATAATACACATCTTCTGCTACTAAAACTTTACCGACTAATTTGCCGGCTGCCGATGTTTGCGGCGTAACCAAGTGCATACCCAAAATTTTTGAAGCAACTTCTTTTGCAAGCTCCGGACTTTTTGCCAATTTTACACCACCACCTTTACCGCGTCCGCCCGCATGAACTTGTGCTTTCACTACACACCAACCGGAATTGCGCTCTTCCTTTAAACGAATAGCAGCTGCTTGCGCTTCTTCAGGCGAGTAGCATAAAATACCTTCTTGAATTTTTACGCCGTAACTTTTGAGTAGTTCCTTTCCTTGGTATTCGTGTAAATTCATTTTAGGTGCGTGGCTTACAAAGTTTTAATTCGGATTGTTAGTGTTTATTTATATCCTATCGCTCAAAAGTAATAGTGTGTATCGAAAAAAAAAATTTTTTTTATTTTTTTAACAATTTTTTTTCATTAACAAAATATTTTCTGTTACACTTCTATTTTTTATTTCTTTTTTAATTCTTTGTGACTGTAAAAAATGTTTCAATCGAAATTTTTTTCAACAGTTAGCTGTACACCAAAAGTTTTTAACTCCAAAATCATTTGTGCCACGTTCTCAATAAAACCGGGTAAAGATTTAAGTTGCGGATTAAAAATAGAATCGTTATCAAGTACAGCTTGAACAAAACGGTTTAAACTTTTCAAATCGAAAATATCTGTTACTTTCCAAACTGCATCAAAAAAATGTGCATATTCATCTTGAATAAGATAAAATTCACCGTTGGAAGTTTTTCCGAAAAATTGATTCTCTTTTTGTTGAACAGGTTTAGTAAAAAGCAAATAGGCTGCAAAACCTAAAACCATTTTTTGCGGCAGTACGCCGAATTTTTCAAAATATTTTATAATCGTCACGCTGTTACGCGTATTCATTTTAGATGAGCATTGAAGCGTTATGCTGATTAATTTATGAATAATAAAAGGATTTCTAAAACGATCAAGTACTTTATCGGCAAAATCTAAAGCGTCAAAGTTCAGAGTCGGAGCAATTTCTTTTTTAATCACTTCTTCGACAAACTTTTTCATTGTTGCATCGTTCATCATTTCCCCGACCGTTCTTAGTCCGGATAAATATGCTAAAGGTACTGAAATGGTGTGTCCGCCATTTAAAATGCGCAATTTTTGTTCTCGGAAATTTTCGATATTTTCTGAAATGGCAACGCGCTCATCGGCTTCGGCAAAACTCAATTTTTCGCGCACAAAATCATCGCCCTCAATTGCCCACAATAAAAAACTTTCGGAACTAATTATCAAATTATCTGCATAACCATAATTTTTTTCTAAAACTTTTTGCTCGCTCACGCTCGGCGCACCGGTTACAATTCTATCAACGAGTGAATTACAAAAACGGCATTCTTTATGTAGCCAGTTGATAAATTTTTCTGGTAAATTATTTCTTTCAGCGTGTTGCACCACAAAACTTTTGAGCAAATCGCCATTACCCGGCAACAATTCTGTGGGAATAATAATCAATCCTTCTCCATTTCCTTTAACAAAGTTGAAACGTTCAAATAAAAAACGTGTTAATTTCAACGGAAAAGAG
>JAYTNA010000073.1:0-2878 GCA_043748865.1 Saprospiraceae bacterium | reverse complement strand
GATTGCGCAGAGCCGTACAAAATTTAAAACGGTTTTTAAGCCCGAATAAATCCCGTTTATTCTTCCGCTTTTTCAAAAATTTACTTTTTGCACAAACTGGTACCTATTGCAAGCGGGCAATCACTTATGTATATTATATATGAACAAAGTGTCTCGAGACATACAAAAAATTTTATTGTTTTGGCGTTCCAAAATTGAAAAAACTTTTCCATTTACTTCAATAAAATTATTTTCTAATTTTAAGAATTGCTTGATTGGTAAATCAAACATTTTTTTCAATTCAACATCACTTTCAAATTCAATTTTTGACATTTCAATTTGTCCCTCTGATCGATACAAGGTAATTGATTTTATCGTATCGTTCATATATTCAAAACCTATTATTGGCATAAATGTATTCTCATGAAATTTTAAAACTTCATTAGAATAAACATAGCCTGTCATCAATTTATCATATTTGGTTTCAGAATAGTTATGTACACTTAAATTTGAAGTACACCCATAAAAAAAAGCACTAAACATAAGTAAATAATAAGATTTCATTTTATTAATGTTGTTTTTGAGTTTTATTATTTATCTTCTTACTCCTAAAGAACAAACATCTATTGAGAGCAGGGTTATTTCTTATAAAAAAACTAAAAAAAGCGTTCCGAGAAATATTTTCGAAACGCTTTTTTATTGGTGTAAAAAACTTTAGTCGCTTTTGAGTTAGTTGGTTAGTTGGTTTTGTTCAACCAACCAACTAAAAACTCACCAACTCAATTTCAAAAACCAAGGGAGAATTTGCAGGAATAATTCCGGTTGCTTGTGAACCGTAACCTAAACTTGACGGCATAACTAATTTGCCTTTGCCGCCTTTTTTAAAAAAAGGAATACCGATTTGCCAACCTTTAATCAATTTGTTCAGCGTAGAAGTATAACCCAGGTCGTTTGAATCGAAAACAGTCCCGTTTAATAAATATCCTTTATACTTTACTGTTACCTCGCTACTTACGGTAGGCATCGCAGTGCCGGTTCCTAACGAATCTATGATATAGTATAAACCCTCAGTTGTAGTTTTGTAATTGTTCCAACCTTTTTGTGCTAAAAATTTTTTTATACGCGAATTCTCGTCGCTTGGTTCAAAATCCACCACTTTGGTATCAAAAATTAAAATAGAATTCACAGGAATGTTTCCAAAAGGTGTTATGCCTAAACCTAATGCTGAAGGTATAATTATTTTACCGCGCGCACCTTTCGTAAATTTCTGAAAACCTATTTGCAAACCCCTCAAAGTATTTCCCAAAAAGAAAGTATCGGGTACTGTTTTGGTATCTCCCGCTAAAGTACCGTCAAGTAATGACAATTGATACGTTGCATACACTATATCAGTCGAAGCGGGCATTGTTGTTCCGGTGCCGACACTATCAATAGAATAATAAACACCTTCCGATGTTGATTGCATTTTTAATTGCTTTGATGCAATATAATCCTGAATTTTCTGATCATCTGTTTGTTCTTTTTTACATGAAACTATAAAAAAAGAACTTAGAAGCAGAAGTGCAAAATATTTGTACATGATTTCAGTTATTTAAAACTCACCAATTCAATTTCAAACACAAGGGGCGCATTTCCGGGAATCGCACCCGAACCGCTACTGCCGTATCCTAATGATGAAGGAATTAATAATTTTCCTTTGCCGCCTTTTTTAAATTTCGGAATACCAATTTGCCAACCTTGTATTACTTGCGCGAGACCAAATGAAACACCGGCTGTACTTTGATCAAAAACAGTTTCATCAAGTAAATAACCTTTGTATTTTACAGTTACTGTATTATTAATTGCCGGATTAGCACCGGTTCCGGTAGAATCAATAATATAATATAAACCTTCAGGGGTTACTTGAGCCGTCCAATTTTTTTTCTTAAGGTAATCTTGAATTTGCTGGTCTTCACTTTTGCTGCCGCATGAAATAATTGCGAGTACAGATAATGCTAAAAAGAAAATTTTCTTCATTTTTTTTATTTAGTTTGAAATTGAGTTATCGGTTATCAGTTATCAGCTTTTTACTTTAACAATTGATAACGCATAACCGATAACGGATAACACGGCACAAATGTACATCCGGAATGCGAAAAACTAATTGAGCATAATTTTTGCCGATTAAAAACGTTTTATAATTATCCAAATATCCTCCGAATGTACTGTTACTTTTTAAAAAACCGATTTTTACAATTATTTTTTATTGTCTTTTATGTGTGTTTGCTTACATCTTGTAAAACACTTCATTTAAGCAACCTGTGTAAATTACCGAAAATATTAAACGAAAGTTCCGGCTTAATTATTCTTTCCGAGAATCATTTTTGGTCGCACAACGACAGTGGCGGCAAACCGGAACTTTATGAGATTGACAGCACCGGAAAATTAACGCGCACACTTAAAATTACGAACGCCAAAAATATGGATTGGGAAGAAATTACTTTGGATAAACAAGATAATTTTTATGTCGGCGATTTCGGCAACAATGCGAATAAACGACGTGATTTGACAATATATAAAATCAAAAACTTTTCAAAAATAAAATCCGATTCTACGCCGGCAGAAAAAATAACTTTTAAATACGAAGATCAATTCGATTATCCGCCCGCACCTGCGTTTAAACATTTTGATACTGAGGCGATGCTCGTTGTCGGCGACTCTATATATATTTTCACAAAAGATTTTTACACGCAACCTTACTCCGGAAAATCGCGCATCTATGTTATTCCGAATAAACCCGGTGATTATACTGCTCGTTTAGTAAATATTTTAGAAACCGATAAATCTTCTAAATATAACGGTGCAGTCACTGCCGCAGCGATAAGTGAAAACGGTACAGTTGCGATTCTGACTTACGATC
>JAYTNA010000072.1:0-2703 GCA_043748865.1 Saprospiraceae bacterium | reverse complement strand
AAACAGATGTGCCTAAATGATTAAAAATTTATTTTTTATTTTTAATTTGTCACGGTATATTTACAAGTTTTCTGGACTGTATTTAAAATTACTTATCGGTAATGATTCTATGAGTTTTATACCTTACTAGAGAACGGTTGAAAAAAGCCCAAGTGGTTACAATTTTTTTTGAAAACAAAAGCGCAAAAAAAAATTTCGTAAATCCAAAATCTAAAATATGGAAGTAGTAGCAAAAACGCCGGTATTATTATACACCGAGCAAACACCGAATCCGGAGTCATTGAAATTTGTAACCAACCGCATGTTGTATCGCGGTACGGCCGATTTCAAAGAAGCGCATTTGGCAAACGATTGGTCGCCGTTGGCGGTCGAATTATTTAAAATGCCTTTTGTGAAAGGTGTTTATATTTGTAATAATTTTGTGACCATTTCGAAAGAATTTAATTATGATTGGGCGGAAATTATGCTCGACATTAAAAACCATATCAAAAATTTTATCGAAAATGACGGTGTAATTTTGAAAGACGGTTTCGCGGAAGCGATGGAACGCGAACAAACGGTTTCAGCAGAACATCATTCCGATAATGATCCGGAACTCGTGGCACGTATTAAAGATTTGATTGACACTTACGTAAAACCGGCGGTGGAAATGGACGGTGGCAATATTGAATTTAAAAAATTTGATAAAGGCACTGTTTATGTTTTATTGCAAGGTTCGTGCAGCGGTTGTCCGTCGTCGACGGTTACGCTTAAATCCGGTATTGAAGGTATGCTCTCTCGTATGATTCCGGAAGTGAAAGCGGTGGAAGCGGAGATGGGATAATTTTTTCATTTTAGATTTTGGATTTTAGATTTTAGATTATCTGAGATAAATCCAAAATCTAAAATCCAAAATCTAAAATCGCAAATGTTTTCATCTACGCAGCTCATTCGCGCCGAAGCGCAACGTCTCGGATTTACGTTCATTGGTTTTGCAAAAGCCGAACAGATGACCGATGAAGCGCGACGTTTGGAGGCGTGGCTGAATAAAAATTATCACGGAAAAATGTCGTATATGGAAAACCATTTCGACAAACGCATTGACCCGCGAAAATTAGTGGATGGTGCAAAAACCGTCGTGACTTTAATGTATAATTATTTTAATCCCGAAGAACAAACCGACGCTGCCGCACCAAAAATTGCCAAATATGCTTACGGCGAAGATTATCACTACGTTTTAAAAAAGAAATTACGCACACTCACAGATTTCATTTCCGATAATATCGGTGCAGTCAACGGTCGCGCATTCGTTGATTCGGCACCGGTTTTAGAGCGCGATTGGGCGCGGCGCGGCGGCATGGGTTGGGTTGGAAAAAACACGTTGATCCTACATCCGAAAGCCGGTTCTTATTTTTTTCTTGCCGAATTGATTATTGATCTCGAATTGGTTTACGACACACCGATGAAAGATTATTGCGGCACTTGTACGCGCTGCATTGATGCTTGTCCGACAGAAGCGATTTCGCCCGAAGGTTATATTATGGATGGCAGTAAATGTATTTCTTATCTCACGATCGAATTAAAAGAAGATATTCCCGAAAAATTTCACGCGCAAATGAATAATTGGGCGTTTGGTTGCGATATTTGCCAACAAGTTTGTCCTTGGAATCGTTTTGCGACACCACACAATGAGCCGGCGTTTCTGCCGCATGCAGATTTATTGAAAATGTCAAAAGAAGAATGGCGCGATATTACTGAAGATGTTTTTAAAATTTTATTTAAAAAATCGGCGGTAAAACGTGCGAAGTTTGAAAAATTTAAAAAAAATATAAATTTAGTCGGTTAGTCGGTTAGTCTTATGTTCCGACTAACCGACTAACCAACTAACCGACTAAATTTTTTTATGAAAAAACCGATACAATTTTTTTATTTTTTACTTGTAGGATTTTTTTTTCTTCAATGCACCACATTAATAAAAGCACCGGAAGAAAGTAAATTAGACAAATACCAACCCGTCTCCGGCAAAAAAGACGGTTGTATTGATTTAGTATTCGACACCATTATCGTCATAAAAATTGCGGAAAAATATATTGAATTAGAATTTTCAATACGCAACAAAGGTACTCGACCCGCGCCAATTTTTGGTGCAACAAATAGTATAGCGGACAATGTAGCCGTGCATTTCTTTTTTTCCGGCACGCAACGCCTTACGCGTGGAGCAATTATGGCAGATGGCATTTATCTCACCGAAGGCTTAAAAAATACAAAAGGACTGCTTTATCCGCAAACAAATTATATCGTGCGCCATAAATTATCTTTAGAAAAGAAAAATCAATTCTCCGGTGTTATTATTTTACAATTAGATGCTTTTGATATAATCCCAAATGAATGTGATGAAACGAACAATGTGAAAGCAATCGTGCCGAAATGGTATCGGTGATGCTTATTGTATTAAATAAATAACAGACACACTTAAAATGAAATTACCCATGCCTCATCAAAGAAAAACTACATTTCAAGCGCAAAAATTTTCATAGCAGATATAGTTTCGTAACTTTGACTGCAATGAGATACGCCTTCTTCATTATACTATTTTTTTGTTGGCAACAAACGAATATTGCACAACGCCCTGCTTCGCTGAATGTAACGGTTTTCAACGAAAGCAATGGC
This sequence comes from Saprospiraceae bacterium, assembly GCA_043748865.1. Lineage (GTDB taxonomy): Bacteria > Bacteroidota > Bacteroidia > Chitinophagales > Saprospiraceae > JAAFJT01. The sequence continues at coordinate 54 of JAYTNA010000072.1, read as the reverse complement.
ATTGGCAACGGACGCGTTGCTACCATGCTGCAAGCAAAGAGCGGTTATCTTTGG
>JAYTNA010000071.1:0-3060 GCA_043748865.1 Saprospiraceae bacterium | reverse complement strand
TTCAATTTTCAATTAAATTTTCAAACACATGGCAATCTATGAATGTTTTATAAAAAATAAAAAAGATAGATTTACATGTGTAAAATTAAAATAAAATCCTTTGTTTTAGTTTCTTTCTTTTAATTTTGCACTAAAATAAATTAAAAATGAAAAAATTCTTTTTTCTTTTCCTTGCCGGCATACTTATCGGTGGTTGCCAAAATAATAAAGGCACTACTATTTCAGGCACCATTAAAGGTGCGCAACAATTAGACGGTACACTCGACGAAACGATGTTAAGCCAGAATTTATTATTGTCGAAAATTAAATTTGAAAGCGACGGTAAATTTTCTGTCAATATGCCTGACGGTATGAAAGCCGGTTTGTACCGCATTAAAATCGGAGCTAAGCAAATGAATTTGATATTAAATGGTTCCGAAAAAAATATTACTGTTGATGCAGATTTGGCAACACTCAGTGCTACGAATTATACGGTGCATGGTTCGGAAGATACTGAAACTTATATCAAAACTTTTGGTGAGGTGATGAAAGACAAAAAACCGCTGCCGGAATTACAAAAAGCGATTGAAAACACAAAAAATCCTTTGCTTGGTATGCTGATGATGATGCAAGTTCAAGCATTTGCCGCACCCGAATACGTTGATTTTAGAAAAAAAATTGCCGACAAACTTGCGGCTGCTTACCCGAATTCTTCCTATTCAACTGATTTTAATAAAATTGTTAAAGGTTTGGAAGCACCGGCGGAACCGGCTTCTGCAATGACAATCGGACAAGCGGCTCCGGATATTGCGTTGCCGAACCCGAACGGAAAAATTATGAAACTTTCGGACCTAAAAGGAAAAGTTGTTTTACTCGATTTTTGGGCAAGTTGGTGTGGTCCTTGTCGCGCGGCAAATCCTTCAGTGGTGCGTTTGTACAATCAATTTAAAGGAAAAGGTTTTGAAGTCTATAGTGTATCGCTCGATAAAACAAAGGATGCTTGGAAAAATGCGATTCAACAAGATGGTTTAATTTGGGAAAATCATGTCAGCGATTTAAAATTTTGGCAAAGTGAAGCCGCGCAGTTGTATCAAGTCAGTGCGATTCCGCAACAATTTTTAATCGGCAGAGATGGAAAAATTGCCGGCGTTGCACAACCGGGTAGTTCAATTGAAAAACAAATCGAGAAATTGTTTTGAGTTTGTAGGGTAGACTTACTGACATTGGACTTACTGACATTAGATTTATTTTCCAATATCAGTAAGTCCATCATCTATTGCTCAAATTATTTTTCTGATAAAAAATCAAATTAAAGCAACATAAAGACCAAATGAACGTAATAATATATGATTTAAATAAAATTCCTCACAAACGGAATGACTAATAGGATTAAAAATAATAAACAAAACCCTCTAATTTTCTAACATTCGGACTTGATTTTTTAGTTTTACGACAATTTCTCGGTCCATTCTACATCAAAAGAATGAACAGAATTTATCTTTTATTTATACTTCTACTTACTTTTCATTTGCCAGCCGGAGCCATCGTTGACAGTTCCGCCGTTATTATGGAGAAAGATTGGTCGACATTGGATAAAATTCGATGGCTGAACGATTATTCTGCGCGTATGTTAGTAGAAAATAATCTTATTTTCGCTGAAAAATCCGCACTGCTTGCCGGAAAATTATCCGATGAAACGCATTTCGCATTTGGTAAAGCTAAAGCAATTGTTCATCTCGGTCAAGTTGCTTACAACAAAAAATCTTACGCCAAAGCTGAAAATTATTTCCGTGAAGCCGTTATCTTGTTCAATACCGGTGGCGATAAATTGAGTCTCGCTCGTGCGAAAGCCATGAAAGCGGATGCTTGTTTTATGGAAAATAAACTCGACTCTGCACTCTGTAACTATAAAGAAGCTATCGCACAATTTTCTCTGGGTATTATTGACGATAATTTATTAGCCACCATTCATAAACGCACCGGTGATGTATATTGTTATTTAAATGCTTATGATAAAGCCGCGAGCGAATATGATGATGCCATCAAAGTGTATTCAGAGATTGTAAAAAATAATAAACGCGCCGGTGAATTGGCTTACAATATTGGTATTGTGTTGCTCAATTTAAAACATAAAGATGAGGCTGCCACTTATTTTCATATTTCCGACAGGTTTTTTAGTCAAGTAACGGATATAATGTACGTTACCGAAAATTTTGTCTACTTGTCTCAGGCTTTTGAAGCTCTCGATGATCATGAATCTGCAGAGAAAATTACAGAAAAAGCCTTAATGAGCTATACGGCTTTAAATGATTCCGCCAAAATTATTGAAAATTTAATTCGCTTAGGTTGGTTAAATGCAATTTTGAAAAAAAATAAAATAGCAGAAGATTTTTTGACAAAAGCGGAATTTCTCATCAATAATTCAACAGACAAAACGACATCACTCAAGTTTTACAGTCTTATCGGGCTTGCTTACGAAAAATTAGGTAATACCGAAAAATCATCTAAATTTTATGACTTGTTTGCCAATGAAACGGAAGAATTACAAAAACAAAAACAACTCAATGTTTTCAATGAAAGTATTTTAAATTATAACGACGCACTTGACGGAACATCTGTTAATCCGTCGCAAAAGCCCGGCGAATCATTTTTGCCGCGTAATAAAACGCAAACTATTTTTCGAGTGCTCGGATTTTTATTTATTCTAGGCACTTTAGTTTTTGCGGGGCGACAATTTGTTCGTGAAAAAACCATAAAAGTTAAAGCAAATAAAAAAACTTTGCACGAAAAAGTACACTTATTATTTGCTGAAGATAATACAAGCGATGTGTATGATGTTGTTTCGCCTCTAACTTTATCCGAAACTTTATGGGAAATTTCTGCACCTGAACCTGTAAATACGATTTCGGAAAACGAAACTTTAGCATCCACACAAAAACCGGAATCTCCGATGCCTCAACCGATTGAAGCGAAAAAAGTGCTTGAAGTTGTTAAAACATACGCATCACCGAAAGAAATTTTGGACAGTATTTCTGGTCATATCGAACAAATAAAACGCCTTCAAAAAATATTATTTGATAA
>JAYTNA010000070.1:0-4876 GCA_043748865.1 Saprospiraceae bacterium | reverse complement strand
TTGGCAAGCGGTGTATTTATGACTTTACTTGTTGCCGCGATTGTAAGTGTGCCACTTGTTTTCTTTTTGGATGATTTTTTGTTCGATACTAAAATATTTTTCGTATCACTTTCCGGTTTGTTTTCAATCGTTTTATTGAGCTTAACCGCCAATATGCAGCCTTATAATTTACATGGCGAAACGAAATTCCACAGATTTTTGTACCTCATCGGTATTTTTCCGATTTTTTTATCCATGATGATGGGTATGTGCGTTCATAACACGATTGCTGTGATTGAAGGTTATTCAGGACGCAAATCCGATTTTGTGCGCACTCCTAAATACGGTTTGTCCGGTAAAAGTGGTTCGTTTTTGCAACAGGCTTATTTAACGCGCCGTTTACCGATTTCTACTTTCGTCGAAGGGTTTTTGGCAATGTACTTCGGTTTCGGTTTATACTTGAGCATAGAAACAGGTGTGCATGAATTTCAAATTTTTCATGCCATGTTGACTTTCGGCTTTGGTGCTATTTTCTTTTATTCTGTACGTCATAATTTTATGGCGCAAGCAGCATAATAATGGTTAATGGTTAATGGTTAACTTGAAAATATTTTTTAAAAAGATCTTAGAGATATTTCAATCTTGGTTTTTTTTGAAAATTTTTTGAATTTTTTTTGAAATTATTTTTGAAAAAAATCTTGGAAATCTTTTAATCCTTTAATCTTGGTTTTTTTGAAATTATTTTTTGAAATTATTTTTGAAAAAAATCTTGGAATTTTTTAAATCCTTTAATCTTGGTTTAAAAAAAAGTAAACGCGCAGAGAGAAATATTTTTCTTTGCGCGTTTTTTTATTTTCAAAAAATATCTTAATTCACTATATTTTTGCAGTCAATTTGCGTTTATAAAATTATAAGATTAATTTATGAAAAAAATATTTTTTATTGTTCTTGTCTTCATTACCGCAAACGGTTTCGCACAATCTACACACAAGATTTTACGCGAAGGCGATGCTCAATACGTCAATAAAAATTTCACGGAAGCCGAAAAAAATTATACTGAAGCCGAAAAATTAGACAGAAGCGGTAAAGCAGAATATAATGCCGGTAACACTGCCTTCGAGCAACAACATTATGATGAGGCCATTCAAAGGTATAAAAAAGCGTCAGAAAATAGCGGTAATGACAACATTAAAGCACGCGCCAACTACAATATGGGTAATGCGCACTTAGCCAAAAAAGAATACGAAAAAGCAGTAGAAGCGTATAAAAATACATTGCGTATTAAACCGGACGATGCCGATGCAAAAAAAAATTTGGCTTTTGCTAAAAAACAATTGCAACAACAAGAACAAAACAAGCAGGAAAATAAAAACGACAAGCAAAATAAGAATAAACAAAATCAAGATAAGCAAGACAAATCCGATAAATCTGGCGATAAAAATAATCCGCAACAAAATAACGGACAAGATGATAAAGAAAAGCAAAACAATCAGCCGCAAAACCAAGACGGTAATCCGCAACAAAAACCCGGCGAACAAAATAATAATAAAAATGATATGCCAAGTTCGCCCGACAATATGAAAAAAGAGGAAGCCAATCGAATGTTGCGCATCATGGATGAAGAAGAGCGGAAAGTACAAGCGCGACAAATAAAAAAAAATGGTAAACCGGAATTTTCACGCCCGAAAAAAGATTGGTGAATTTAGTTATTAATGGTTAATGATTAATGGTTAATTAAAAACCCCGCCCAATAAAATTTTTGTTCAATTTTAATTTTATGATTTTGAAACGCTTTATTTTATTAATTGTCGTCATTTGCTTCAACCATTTTGCACAGACGCAAACCATGACCGGAGTTTCTACACGTTTCAATAATGCTTTCGTGGATTGGGATGTGTATGTGGACAGCAACGTTGAAAAAGGAAATATCAGTATGACATGGCAACAGCCGGACAGATGGAGCGATTGGAATTACAGAATCGGCGAAAAAAGTGGCACCCTGAAAACAAAATGGGCAGATGATTTCAGTCTCTGGGAATTGCGCGGCGATAATAAAATAATAACCGCACAACCCGTTTTTTCCGGCGAACCTTGTGCGTGGCGCATCACCGACAATAATTTTTCACTCGAACTGACTTGCAGAAACAATACCGATTGGAACGAATGGTCGGTAGAGGATACCAAACGCGGTACTTTTTTTATTTACACCGATGTCGCCAATGATCCGCGTGATTGGATCATTGACGACAATTTAACTACCGATGTACCTTTTTCGATGCGTATGATGTTGGTTTTTTTGGCAGTGTTTAACAGTGTACCGAAAGAGTGAAATTAATTTTAGTTAAAGTATAATAATTCAAAACGAATCATAGGTATTGAACGTTCTCAATTTATAATGTCAAATAATTGTAAAGTTCAACACCTTAATTATGTTTTTGAAACAAACATTTTTATCCATTTTTTTATCGCTCGGTATCATCGCCGGCATTTTTGCCCAACAAAAATTTACAATCAGCGGCACCGTCAAAGATGCTAAAAACGGCGAACTCGTTATTGGTGCGTCTATCTTCAATCAAAATAAAATAACTGAAGGTGCTGTTTCAAATGATTACGGATTTTATTCCCTCACGTTGCCGCAAGGAAAATATACCATAACTGTTTCTTTTTTGAGCTACAATATTCAAACGTTTGAAATTGATTTGAATAGAAATCAAACACTCAATATCGCTTTGAGTGATAAAATTGCCGTTTTGAATGAAGTGGTTATTAAAGCGCGAAAAGATAATCACAACATCACCTCCACACAAATGTCGGTGAATAGATTGGACATTAAAGATGTTTCAAAAATTCCGGTGCTGTTCGGAGAAAGGGATATTTTAAAAACGATTCAACTTTTACCCGGTATAAAATCGGCGGGAGAAGGGCAAACCGGTTTTTTTGTGAGAGGCGGCGCGGCAGATCAAAATTTGATTTTATTGGATGAAGCCACTGTTTATAATGCGTCGCACTTATTGGGTTTCTTTTCGGTTTTTAATTCCGACGCGATAAAAGATGTCACCATTTATAAAGGCGGATTTCCGGCGCAATTCGGCGGCAGATTGAGTTCCGTTTTGGATATTAAGATGAACGACGGCAACAATCAAAAATTTTCCGCTACCGGCGGTATCGGTCTCATCGCCAGTCGTTTAACGTTGGAAGCACCAATTCAAAAAGGAAAATCATCTTTTATTATTTCCGGCAGACGTACTTACGCGGATTTATTTTTAAAACTATCTTCCGACTCAAATTTAAGAAGTACATTTCTTTATTTTTATGACTTGAATTTAAAAGCCAATTTTCAAATCAATGATAAAAATCACATTTTTTTAAGCGGCTACTTCGGGCGAGATAATTTCGGTGTTTTAAAAGCGGGAACGGCATGGGGAAATGAGACGGGTACTTTGCGTTGGAATCATATTTTTTCAAACAAATTTTTCTCGAACACTTCTCTTATTTTCAGTGATTACAATTTTAATGCACAAATTAAATTTGATTCCGTCATTACAAATACAGACATCATCGGTGCGAATTATAATTCATTGGTGCGCGATTGGAATTTAAAACAAGATTTCACTTATTTTTCGGAAAACAATACGCTCAAATTTGGTTTTCAATCCATTCATCATTCTTTTTCGCCGGGTTCAGTGACTAAAATAGATACTTTCAATGTAGTAGCAAAATCCGGTTTAGAAAAACGTTATGCTTTTGAAAATGCCTTGTATGTAAGTGACGAACTGCCGATTTCATCGAAACTAAAAGCTGTAGTCGGTGCGCGTTTATCCGTCTTTAGTTTAATCGGACCGGGTACTTTTTATAAATACAATCAAAACTCACGGATTCTCGATTCAACTACATATAATGCCGGACAAATTTTTAAAACTTACGGCGGACTCGAACCGCGTTTGGGTTTGAACTATTCGATTGATTCTTCAACAAGTTTAAAAGCGAATTACACGCGCACTTATCAATACGTTCAACTGCTTTCCAATACTACTACCGCATCGCCGACCGATTTATGGGTGCCGGCATCGCTCAACGTAAAACCGCAAATTGCGGATCAAATAGCGTTAGGTTTTTATAAAAATTTTTCGGATAATAAATTTGAAGCATCGGTAGAAGTGTATTATAAAACCATGCAGAATCAAATTGATTATAAAGATTTCGCTCAGATAGAATTTAATAAATACGTTGAAAATGAATTGGTTTTCGGCAGAGGTTGGAGTTACGGTATCGAATTTTTTTTGAAAAAGAAATACGGAAAATTTACCGGTTGGGCAGGTTATACTTGGGCGAGAACCATGCGACAATTTGATGCCATCAACAACGGAAATCCTTTTCCGGCGCGACAAGATCGCACGCACGATATAAGTTTGGTCGGTATCTACGATATTTCAAAAAAATGGAGTATCTCTGCTACTTGGGTTTACAGTACCGGTAACGCCGTGACTTATCCGAGCGGAAAATATTATATCAGAGGTCAGTTAGTGGATTATTATACCGAGCGTAACGGTTACAGAGTGCCGGATTATCATCGAATGGATGTCGGTTTTAATTATCAAGCAAAAAAAACGGCGAAGATGGAAAGTGCTTGGAGTTTTTCGGTGTATAATGTTTACAATCGAAAAAATCCGTACTCCATTACTTTTGAACAAAATAAAGACAATGCGAATCAAATTGATGCCATTCGAACGACCGTTTTTCCTTTTATTCCTTCTTTTACTTGGAATTTTAAATTCTGATGTTCGTTATCCGTTAATCGTTAATCGTTAATCGTTATCCGTTAATCGTTATCCGTTAATCGTTATCCGTTAATCGTTATCCGTTAATCGTTATCCGTTAATCGTTATCCGTTAATCGT
>JAYTNA010000069.1:0-5184 GCA_043748865.1 Saprospiraceae bacterium | reverse complement strand
ATCAATTTTTATTATTTTTAATTTTACCAATTCATTAACGGCTAAATTAAAAATATCAAGGTCATGGTCAAGGTTTAAAATATATTGTGCTTTCTCAATTACATTACTCAAATCGTCTTGATTCACTAGAAGGCTTAAAATAATAAATAAATCTTTACCTTTTTGGGACAAATAGTCATCGTAAATTCGTCCATAAAGAAAACTAATTGCATTTACACTTTCACGTATATTATATTTCAAAGCATCTTCAGTTCCCTTCTGTCCAAGAATGAATGCAAATTGGAAAATAAATAACGGCCTTCCACTTGTAATTTCAAAAACTTTATTCGCTTTATCAGTATTTTCTAAATCTCGCCTTATTATATCTTCATTACTCAATCCTTCATTTCGAATTACCTGTAATAAAAATTTGTTGGTTTCTTCTTTTGTTAATTCGTTGGTTTGTAATTCTTGACCAATTACTATATTTGCTCTTGTGGTTATCACGACTTTGTGATGATTAACATCAAGTTGTAAGATAAAATTAGAGATATTTTCTTTTTCCTCTTTTGAAAAAGTTTCGAAATCATCTACAACTAATAACATTTTACCAGTGAACCCAATTATTGAAACAGGAGAATCACTTTCATCATTAAAAATAACCCTATTTATGACTTTTATTATTTCATTAAGAGTAGTTACGTTATCTTTAATATCTTCAATACTCCCTGTGTAGTAATCATATTTTCTATCTTTTGCCGATAAAAATATAATGTAGTCAAAAATTTTTTTTTCATTATTTGCCAAATCTTCGCATAAACTCTGCATAGTTGCAGTTTTTCCAATCCCACCGTGTCCCCAAACAGTAGCGCACACTGAAGCCTTATCTTTTAAAAATTTAACAATTTTAACTTTTATTCCAGTATCGATATATTTTTTATAATTATTGTCATATTGATTGCGGATAGTTCCATTATGACTTTTAACTTTTATACCGTCATTCACAATATCTAACTCACTTAATTCTTTCCATTCTTTAAATTGCGAGCCTGTTTTAAGTAGTTTATTATATTTTACTTTACCTAATAACTTTTCTTCTATACTACAAAAAATAAAAAAATCTGAGTCCGAAACTATTTCAATAAAGGGTGAAAGTCGAAAATAGTTATCAATTCCATAACAGCCGTAAAGGCTATCCAATTCAAATTTATTGCTTTCTTTTGGGCAAGACCAAAAAATGTATTTTCCATCACTTTTGAAATTTTTACCCTTATAGACATTATTCTCAAATGATGATATATATATAAAGTCAATATTTTCTTTGAGAATATCCAAGTTTGAAGATAATACGTCGTCGTATAATACTTGAAGTGCAACTAATAATTCATCTATTCCATCTTCAAAAACGAAACCATGTCCTATTGTTTCATTTCTAATCTGAGGGTATTTTTCAAGAGATGTTTGTAATTTACCCTTCTTAAATATTTCTTTTTCAATGTCAAGTTTGCGACAAATGCCAACAATAGTTCCTATTGTTGGTTTTGTAATATTTTGAAATACAAACTCCTTATCTTCTTCGTCAAGTTTTTCAATATTTTTATTCCAAAGATAAGCCATTAGATAAATCAAAATATATTCAAATCTTGACTGAAAATGCTGTTTCATTTCAGATTTATTACCCATAGATTGAAGAAAATCTATTCGTTGATCAATCTGTCTTCTTATGTATTCCATAATTAATATTTTATAACATTACTTGAAAACTAATTCATTCAAAAATTTTCAAAGAGATAACATCTAAATTAATTTCAAAGCAGTTAAACAGCCCGAAAATCATTTAAAAAAATAAAAATATAGTATGTTGGATTTTGCAATGCACTTGAACAATGTGCATCACAAAGACTTGATTAATTTGCTGCCGGTTTTTAAAAGTAGTAAGGATGTTTTTTAACAAAAAATAAATTACGTACAAAAATACAATATTTGTTTACGTATTTACAAATTAAAATGTTATTAAAAATTAAATAATCCGGTTTTAGCCAAATTTTATCAGCTATATCTCACAAGCCTCGCATTCTCTAATCGCGTTAACAGTTTTTTTCTCAAAATGCCGGATTGTGTTTTGAATTTTTTAACTTATTTTCTAAAATATTGTTTAATTTTGCAACAATCACCCAAAAATCGTTTATATTTGATATTAAAATTAAAATTAAAAAACATGGATAACATCGTATCAATAGAAACGGAAGTTCTGAAAATGGCGGAAATTGAATTGCGCTATCCGAATCAATGGGTTGTTATAGGTAATCCTGTTTTCGACGGCATGGATGTGTTAGAAGGTATCGTTATCGCGCATCATACCGATAAACGCATTGCAGGTATGGAAGGCGGAGAACGTCGTTCGCCGTATAAAAAAGTTACTTTGTTTTATGTCGGAAAACTCCCTCCGCCGAGACGGATTGGTCTTTTGAGAAGGATTAAAGAAAATTAAAAAACATACTCTGTGAAGAAAACTTATCCCTTTAAATGGCTCGATGAGTCAAAAAATCTTATTGTTGTTAATGTTGAAGTTAATGAGGAAACACCGCTTCGTTTTTTGATTGACACGGGTGCTTCAGAAACGTGCTTCGACAAAAATATTCTTTTGATTGAAAATATCAGCTTAAAAGAACTTATTGAACAAGTGAGTATTGAAACCGCTAACGGTTGGATTGTTGCCGATGTTTTCTTAATTGACACCATTGATGTGCTTGGTTTGAAACTCAAAAATCATCCTGTTCAAGTCATTGACTTTATTGCCAACGGCATTATATCAAACTATGCAGGTATATTAGGCATGGATATTTTGACTCAAAGAAACCTTTGCTTCAATTTCGATAAACAAACTTTGACTTTCTCTTAATCTATTTCCCGTTTATGAAACGCACCGCTCGAGTCAACCTATTTTTACTTTTTGTTCTAAGTTTTAATTCCCTCCCACTCAAAGCACAAATCCAATACTTTCCCGATTCCGTTTGGCAAACGCATACGCCTTCGGAAATGAAATTAAAATCGGAAATGATTGACAGTGCCGTTCAATTCGCGCTCAGCAACGATTCTAAAACGGATTACGATTTGCGCATTGCCGACATAAAAGCCTACGCGGGTGAACCAAATTATAAAATTTTAGGACCGACGAAACCGCGCGGAAAACCGGCGGGTATGATTTTAAAAAACGGTTTCATTGTCGCGCAATGGGAAATGGAAAAACACGCAACTCGTTTCGGAAGCGTGGGTGAATTCTGTTAATGTTCCCTCGGTAGCGAATAAATCGTATGAATTAATGTGGTGGCTCAATGCGGAGCATGCACTCGGCGACAAAGTTCCCAAAAATATTTTTTATGCCAATGGTTTCGGCGGAAATTTTATTGTCGTTGATAAAGAACATGATTTGGTTATTGTTTAGCGTTGGTGGATAGAGCCGAGTAAGTTGGGCGAGTTTGTGCGGTTTGTAATGAGTGCAGTCGAGAAGTGAAAATATAAATTTCAAAACTTATTAGACTTGTTCTAAAATTAAAACTGTCGACGAGGTTCGAAACCTCGCCGACGGTAAAATTCAAAAACGATACAGCATTTCTTTCGTTCTCTATGCCGAAACCGGATTCTAAATTTGCACAACCCAATCCGATTTTGTATATTTGCAATACAAAACAGTTCAAGTAAAGATTTATTTATGTAATTGAAAAGACGATGATAAAAAGTATCATTATAAATTATTCGGAGCGGACGAGCAATTTTTAACGACAGTTTTTTAAAATCAACTATTAAAAAAATGACAACAATTCAAGTAATTGGAAAAGTAAATAAAAAATTACAATTTTTAGCGCAAATGCCTTCTTGGGTTAAAGAAGGAGCATATCAAGTTGTGATTGTCATATTACTGGTAATAGACAAAACCGCAAAGCCACCCAAATTTGTTTTTTCTGACCATTATTTACCAATTGAGGCGATGACTTTCAGTCGTTCTGAAATTTATGATGAGGGGAAATAAAAAAGGCGCGCAGCAAAAAACTACACGCCTTTTCTATTTTACATCATACCAAAAAATCAAGACGAAATCTCTTTCACCCCACTCGCCAACACTTTTTGCGTCACCCCATTAATCACTACATCAATATCGTGATCGCTGTTGTTTTTTAATTCAATGGCGTGATGCGAAACTTTTACTTCAACGGTTACGCCTCTGAATAGAATTTTAAACGCGATGGATTTCCATGCTGCGGGTATGTTCGGATTAAAATGCAGCAAACCGTCGCGCACGCGCATACCTCCGAAACCTTCAACGACTGACAACCACGTGCCTGCCATAGAGGTAATGTGCAAACCGTCTTCGGTGTCGTTGTTGTAATCGTCGAGATCGAGGCGACTTGTGCGGAGATACATTTCGTGCGCTTTATCGAAGTTGCCAATCACACACGCCAAAATTACGTGAACACATGGCGACAAGGACGATTCATGGACGGTGCGCGGTTCGTAAAAATCGAAATTGCGTTTGATGGTGGCGGTGTCGAAATCTTTTTCAAAAAAGTACAAACCCTGCAACACATCGGCTTGTTTGATGAACGGTGAACGCAAAATTCTATCCCAAGACCATTTTTGATTCAACGGTCTATCCTGCGGACGCAAATCGTGGATGGTAATAAACTCTTTATCGAGATAATCTTCTTGTTGTAAATAGATGCCGTATTGCGCACTTTCCGGTAAAAACATATTATCGGTGATGTGCGTCCATTTCGTCGTTTCTTTTACGATATCAAAATTTGAACGCGTCGATATTGCGGCATATTCCGTCGGATAATTTTTTTGTACGTACTCGGCACTTTCTTTCGCATATTTCAAACACCAACACGCGATATAACTTGTGTACCAATTATTATTGATGTTGTTTTCATATTCATTCGGTCCCGTCACGCCGAACATCACGTATTGATTTTTATGCGACGACCAATGCACGCGCTGCGCCCAAAAACGCGCAATGGCGATTAAAACTTCCAAACCAAACTCCGACAAATATTTTTTATCGCCGGTATAATTGATGTAATTGTAAATGGCGTAAGCAATCGCGCCGTTGCGGTGAATTTCCTCGAAAGTAATTTCCCATTCGTTATGACACTCTTCGCCGTTGATTGTTACCATCGGATAAAGCGCGGCACCGTCCGTAAAACC
>JAYTNA010000068.1:0-4991 GCA_043748865.1 Saprospiraceae bacterium | reverse complement strand
CAATAAATCTACAGAGCGCGGCTGATTAGGACGCAATAAATATTTACCGAAAATTGCAGTGTCTAAAGCTGACCCTTTCGTTGCAGGATGACCGTAAATGACATAGAGACCTTGTTTTGAATTACCGAAATCTACGTTACCCAAAACTGTTGCAGCAGCGCGTTGTGTGCGCAATTTTGCAAAAGCCGGTACAGCGCCACCGAATTGCGCATCATCCATATACAAACCAAGTTCCGGATTTGTGAAGTATTTATCCATGCCGGCATCTTCATTGTACGGCGTTAAAACATTCCATCTGTCTTTGCTGCCGATTGGAATAACGGCTTCATTGGTTAAAGGCATACCGATACGCGATACTTGCACCCAATTACCGGTACCTGTTTCCGCGCCTGTTGTTGCACTGATTGTGCGCGTTTGTGGGCGACTTGCAGATGCCCAAACACCGATAACATAATCAGCGTCTAAGATGTTCGCCGCTTTCGTTATGTCTTTACCTGCTTTTTGTAAACCGGCAATCGGAATTTTTAAAGCTATTGAATGTACGTTGTAACCCGCCAAACCATCTTTCGGACCGGCACCGGCGCGCGTTTGACCTAAATCGAAAATACCGCCTAAGTCAACAAAAAACGGATCTTCTGCCGGACCGCAATAAATTTTTTCGCCGCTTGAAACTGTTGTAATAGCATCTGTAATAAGTTGGTCGTAAGTTTTACCCAAACCAATACTCGCAGTTTCAATCGAGCGCGGTCCGATATTCGGCGGCGGAACAGTACCTGCCGTTACAATCGTTGTGAAAGCCCCACCTTTGATGCTTTTTTCACATTTGTAAGTCGTTTTCAAATTCTGTTTGTTCAACCGAATATTGAAAAACGTTGTGCTGTCTTCATTTACTTTCGTAAACGTGAAACGATAAGTAATGTCATCACCTGCGGTGGAAGCATCATTTTTAATATGCACTTCGTAGCGAATGTTTTCGCCGAAAGATGCATAGTTCGGTCCGCCGGCAGGCAGTTGAAGCGGAATGTAATTGGCAATAATTGTTACGGTTGTCGTGTCGTCGGGACTGCGAAAAGCGTACAAATCCGTGTTATCTGCCAAAGGATCATTCGCAATCAACGGTGCTTCGCGGTGACTCGATGCTTCCAAATAATTGTCATTTACCTTGAAAAGGCAAATCGCTGTTACTATCATCAAAACCACGCAGGTTTTAATGATCAAGAGTAAGTTGTTTCTCCTCATCTGAAATTTAAATTAAACAGGTTTATAAAATAATGTACTAAAGGGTGAATTGGTAAATACGCATCTTTATAAACACAGGTTTCAAGGTATACTAATCCTTTTACCGGCGATATTTTGACATACGAAGAATGATTGTATATGGTTTTGTAAGAAATAAAATATTTTTGTACAAGAAAATAAATAAAGTTGGGACAAATGTAGCGTTTGATGATGGCTCGCCAATATTTTTCTTTAAATTTTTCTTCAATTTAAAAATTATTATCATTATTATAAAAAATCATGTCAGATTGTGTAAATTTGTTTTTGAAATCGAAATTTTTTTATCGTTAACACCTTGCACGAACCCTGTTCATACAGTTATCCGCCTTTTTTGTCATGTTGCTCATATACGCTCGACCTAAGCATTCATTCTTTAAATAAAAAACACCTACGCTCGCAAAAGTCTTTGGACTTTTTGCGAGCGTTTGCCTTTTTTTGGGAAAAATCTACTTTATTTGCGAGCGCGAAACAACTATAAGCGGTTGTTTTTCTACTGAATATCAATCTAAATAGTTTAAAAAAATTTTTTTTGAAAAAATTATTAACGTTCAAAAATTTGCTCATTGTTCTCGCATTGCTTTATCTCGTCAAAGCTGTTACGCAAGGTGCCGGCGATTTTTCTGTTTATTACGGCGCGGCAAACGATATTCGACAAGGAAAACCTATTTATTTTGTAGATTATTTAGTAGGTACAGAACCCTGTTCATACAGTTATCCGCCTTTTTTTGCGATGCTGCTCATACCGCTTACCGCAATGCCGTTGCCCGTAGCAGATACGCTTTGGTTGTTACTAAATATCTTTTTGCTGTTCCGGATTTTTAAAATAATTGATAATTTTTTAGAAACACGTTCTCTTTTTTCGGTTAAAACTTACCGACTTTGGATATTTTTAGTGTTACTTTTCACGGTGCGCTTTATCCTTTATAATTTTGATTTGAGCCAATCTACCATCATTATACTTTGGGGTTGTTTAGAAAGTTTAAATCTGACTTTAAAAAATCGTTTCGTTTTAAGCGGCTTGTTATTGGCAACAGTAATAAGTATCAAGTTGATGCCTTTGGTGATGTTGCCTTATTTTTTTTATCGCGGTTTTTTTCGGTCGGGTCTATTGACGCTTTTATTTTTAGTGCTACTGAACTTACTGCCCGCCGGATTTTACGGATTTCACAATTACCTTTCTGTTTTACATCAATGGCAAGCCGTCATCAATCCGACGAGTAAAGATTTTATTTTAGATGAAAACAATATTATGGAAACGGCGCACAGTCTTTCGGCTTTGCTGTCCGCGTTGTGTACAGATACAGTAACGCGTTTCGGCATCAAACGCAACATCACGATACTAACCTATGAAAAAATTTTATTGTTGCTGACAGTGCTGCAATTATTTTTTATTAGTCTGACGTTATTGTTTTTAAGAACGCTGCCTTTTAAAACAATCACCGACAAAAAACATTTATTCGCAGAGTTTTCCTATTTAATGTTGATTGTGCCTTTAATTTTTCCGCACCAACAAAAGCACGGCTTTGTGATGATTCTGCCGGCTGTAGCTTTTATTTGGTTTCGTGTTTTAGAAAAAAAACAAGTCGGTGTTTTATTGAAAAATATCATCGCTCTAATGATAATTATTTGGTTGCTGACAACGGCTTCAACCGATGGTATCATCGGAAAAGAAATGTACGAGTACGGTCAATATTTCAAACTGATTACTTGGGGAACAATTTTACTTATACTGCCGCTTTTAAGAGTGACAACGGACGATGGACAACGGACAACGGACAACAGATAATAGACAATAAGAAAAAGTTTTTCTTTTTTCATTATTTATTGTCTGTTGTCCGTCGTCCGTTGTCCGTTGTCAATTTATTATATTCCTGTTGATTATCAATATCGCGCAAAATAGAATCCGTCGGCATTTCTATTTTTTTTAAATGCGCCTTGTGTTTTTGAACAATATCTCGACAACCTTCCGGTGCGGTGTGTTCAAGAATTTCTTTTTTATAAAAATTTGAAAAAATAATCGGATTGCCGGTGATATTATTGAATTGAGGTTGAGCGATCGTTTTTTCATCACATTTTAAATTGTCGCAAAAAAAATCAGCTATCAATTTATAGGTGTTTGGTTGAATTAAAGGCATATCGCTTAAACAAATCATAAATGCTGTGGAGCTTTGAGCTTTGAGCTTTGGGCTAATAGCTTTGAGCTTTGAGCTTTGAGCTTTGAGCTTTTGGCTCACAGCTAATGGCTCACAGCTCAAAGCTAAAAATTTTTGGCTCACAGCTAATGGCTCACAGCTCATAGCTGATTTCACACCGGCTTGTATAGAACTCGTCATGCCTTGCGCATAATTTTTATTTTCAACAATAAGTATATCCGGATATTTTTCTAAAACGGCGCGTACTTTTTCCGGCTCGTGTCCGATGACGACAACTATATCACCAATGTTCGCAGCGATGATGTTTTCTACAGTGGTTTCCAAAATCGTTTTATTGCCGTAAGGTAAAAGTAATTTATTTGCCTCACCCATGCGGCGCGATAACCCGGCAGCCAGTAAAATAATATGCACTTTTAAAGATGAATGATAAATGATGAACGATGAATCTCTTGATAAATTAATTTTCAATGCTTTACGAAATGGAAAGACCTCGTTTATTTACATTTGTATATTTAACGCGATGGAAAATGCGAAGATAGAGCGGATTTTTATTTCAAACCGGGTCAATTGCGCACCTATTTTTCAATTTTATAAAATAATCTGCGTTTAAAAGCATAAGTATTCGGATATTTGCATTTTATTGGACATTCGGCTTTAGATATTGGAAAAGTGTTTCTGCTGTTTAAGTTGTGTTGCGCCCGATTTCCAATGCTAACGTTCCTATTTTAATAAAAATGAAAAAAAATACACCGCCTTCGCGCTCATCAAAACCGTCTTTTGATAAACCCAAAAGAGATAGTGCTTCCCGCAGCAGTTCTTCGCGTCCGACCGGCGAGAAAAGAAAATATACGCCACGCACAGATGGCACTTCTTCATTCGATAAACCGAAACGCAGTTTTTCTGACAGAGATAATACATCTTCACCGCGTCCGGAAAGAAAATTTACACCACGAACTGACGGCGATTCATCCGACAGACCGAAACGCAGTTTTTCTGACAGAGATAATTCTTCACCGCGTCCGGAAAGAAAATTTACGCCTCGAACTGACGCCGATTCATCGGACAGACCGAAACGCAATTTTTCTGATAGAGACAATTCGTCACCGCGTCCGGAAAGAAAATTTACGCCGCGTGACAGCAATTCCTCTGATAGACCGAAACGCAATTTTTCTGATAGAGACAGTTCATCACCGCGCCCTGAAAGAAAATTTACGCCGCGAACTGACGGCGATTCATCAGACAAACCGAAACGCAATTTTTCCGACAGAGAAAATTCATCACCGCGTCCTGAAAGAAAATTTACGCCTCGAACTGACGGCGATTCATCAGACAGACCGAAACGCAATTTTTCCGACAGAGACAGTTCTTCACCGCGTCCGGAAAGAAAATTTACGCCGCGTGATGGCGATTCATCGGACAGACCGAAACGGAATTTTTCTGACAGAGACAGTTCTTCACCGCGTCCGGAAAGAAAATTTACGCCGCGTGACGGTGACGCGTCGGACAGACCGAAACGCAGTTTTTCCGCCAGAGACAGTACATCGTCACCGCGTCCGGAAA
>JAYTNA010000067.1:0-5740 GCA_043748865.1 Saprospiraceae bacterium | reverse complement strand
AAACTTCCGATATTCATCGGTGCCGGCGATGATATTGGACAAATGTTCGGCATCGCCTACCATTACAATTCCATTTCACGCGGCGTTGTTGATGCGTCTGATATGATTTATTTTAGTTCAATTATATCCTTTTTTCTTTTTTTAACGTATATAACACTGAACAATCAAAAGTTGTAAACTCTTTGTCTTGAGCCTTGAATTTTAATATATTCTCATTACTTCAAGGTTCAAGACTTACAGCGCACTGCGCACAGCTTAAAAACTCTTATTGCGTGAGAAATTTTTTACGTTTAATCTTTCTCTTGAACATCGTTTTCTTCTCCACTTGCACAAGTAAAACCGACCGCGCTTTGGAAGGGAAATGGTATGCGACAAAACTCTTGGAATGTGATGAAGTTATTCCGATTCAGAATAATTTAATTAATTTGGAATTTCGCAGCAACCACAGCTACGTTTTCAATTCCACGCTCAATACGCACGAAGAAGGCGTTTTTATGCTCAATAAAAACTATTTGACTTTGCAAGATAAAATCAAAGCCGGTTCAATAGGCAGAACTTTATTAATTGAAAAATTAGATGCCGATTCGCTCGTTATTCATATGAACAATAAGGGTTTAGATCAGTACTTAACGCTCATGCGCGATTTAAAAAAAGCGTTAATACCTGCCGAAGATTCTTTAAAGTTTGAAAAAGAAGTGCGCGTTGATACGTCTGATGCAAAGGTGAGTGTGAAGAATTAGGTTTCGGGTCATTGGTTATAAGTTATGGGTTATGAATTTGGGTGGAAACGTTTTTAAAAACGAGTAATTCTTTTATTTCTTTCAATTTGCGTTGTTTGTGAATGTCGTTTTTTATATTTTATTTTGCACAAGGAATGAGAAAGAAATAACTTACATCGTCAGGCTTGTTCTTTTATGTTCATAATGCTTATCTTTTGCGTTAAATATTACCCGATATTCTCCTTAAAAGAGAAGCATTTTGGCAAAAAAATAATTAATCCTACCGGCAGAACTTATTTCTTTCTCATTCCTAAAAATTTTAAAATAAAAAATTCGGATGGAAAAAATCACAAGTCTTTCTCAACTCGATACCGATAAAATGTATTCTTATTTGGATTACGTCAGTTGGCAGTTTGAACAACGTGTGGAATTAATTAAAGGAAAAATTTTTCCGATGGCTGCGCCCAATCGCAGACATCAAGCTATTTCACGTCAATTTTACGGTACTTTTTTCAATTTTTTTGAAAAACATTCTTGTAAATTTTATCCTGCACCTTTTGATGTACGGCTTTATGACAAACAAAAACCTCTGAAACAAAATCAAAATTTCAATACGGTTGTTCAACCCGATGTTTGCATTGTCTGCGATTTAGAAAAATTGGATGAACGCGGTTGTTTCGGTGCGCCCGATTTAATCGTTGAAATTCTTTCGCCCGGTAATTCAAAAAAAGAAATGCAAACCAAAAGACGGTTGTATGAAGAAAATGCCGTGAAAGAATATTGGATCATTGATGCTGATCGCGAACAAGTTTTTCAATTCGTTTTGAACGACAAAAACGTTTACAACACGCCGATAATTTATGTGAGTGACGAAATACTTGAATGTGCTTTGTTCCCGGAATTAAAAATTAATTTGGAGGAGTTGTTTGCGGCTTTATGAGAATTTTTTTAATAGGACTTGAAACGAATTATTTATGGCTTTACTGTTTTTCGTTTTATTGGGCATCAGCATTTTAATTTTTTTTCTATAGCATTACACCATTAAAAAATTGATTCAACGTGACCCGACTTTAAAAACTTTGACTTGGGTAATAACAATTGTAACGGCACCTTTCATTCTCGGCGGTATTTTTATTTTATTTTTTCTTTCAATTTTTAATAATGATAAACCAAATATTGCATTTAATAAAAAAATTTGGGATGCTAATAAATTTGAATGTTTTCGACAATCAAACGATATTATAAGTAATAAGATGTTATTAGGTAAAACAAAAAATGAAGTTAGACTAATTTTAGGAAATGAAGACAATGCAGACTCGGCTGAGTACAATCATTACAAACTCGGTGAGTTGTCACGCGGAATGGGTTGGTCTGAACCTTTTTTTGAAATAGAATATCAAAACAGCAAAGTTATAAAAGTAGAACAATACGATGGGCGAAGTTTTTCTCACTAATTTTTATTTTTTATTTTTCAGAGAAACTAAATCCGGTTTTCACGTCTATATATTATCTTTTAGTTTCTGAATCAGAATTTTCAAAATTATCGGAATTTTCTGAATGTAAGATTCTTTTATTTATCCGAGACTCCGAATGTTTCCAAGTTACGGAAACAAACCGCACATTCTGAAAATTCCGATAATTCTAAAATTTTTTATTCAGAAACCACTAACTCAAAACCCACAACTTAAAATGAATATCGATATTTTAAAAAAAGAGTTCCAGTACCGCACATCGCGCAGTGGCGGCAAAGGCGGACAAAATGTGAACAAGTTAGAAACGAAAGTGGAGGTGTTTTTTCATGTAGAAAATTCGCAAGCATTCGAGTTGTCGGAAAAAATGTTGCTGACGGAAAAATTGGCACAACAAATTTCTAATGACGGATTACTTTCCGCCGTTAATCAAACCGAACGTTCACAATTGGCGAATAAATTGATGGCAGAAAAAAAATTACTGCGCATGGTTGAAAAATCTTTATTCGTTCCGAAAGCACGGCGCGTCGCTCGCGTACCGCAAGGCGTAATTGAATCGCGTCTCAGCGAAAAACGGCATGACAGTGAAAAAAAAGCGTTACGCCAAAAGGTCAAAATCAGTAATAGCGGTTTTGACCTTTCTTTTTTTATAAAGTTTCGATAATTTTTCTGCTCTTGACATTTGTTCATGTACTCTTTCAGAGTCGTATTAAATACCCTACTAAATGCCTCACCTACAAAATAAAAACGCCGAAAATAATTGATAAAATTATTTCCGGCGTTTAAAAGTAGCGCAAGAGAGGCTCGAACTCTCGACCTCAGGATTATGAATCCTGCGCTCTAACCGGCTGAGCTACCGCGCCATCAACATTTTTTATTTTAGCGAACGCAAAGATAGGACGTTTTTTGTTTTTTGTAAATGTTTTTAAAAAATTATTTTAATACGGGGCAAGTTTTATATGATGCCGTAAGAAGCATATTATCTTTGCACAAAAAGAAAAGATGACGAAAAAACAAAAATATTATGTCGTATGGGTCGGAATCAAGCCTGGCATTTATAGTACTTGGGATGAAGCCAAAAAGCAAATTGATAATTATCCGAAAGCGCAATATAAATCTTTTGAAAGTTTAGCGGAAGCAGAAACGGCGTTTAAAAATAAACCTAAACCTTTTTTCGGAGTAGCAGCCAAAACCGGTACGCGAGGTACCGACACTAAAAAAAATATTATTTATGAAAGTATTTGCGTGGATGCGGCGTGTTCCGGTAATCCGGGAATGATGGAATACCGCTGCGTAGATACAAAAACGAAAGAACAAATTTTTCATCAAGGACCGTTCAAAGAAGGGACGAATAATATTGGTGAGTTTTTAGCACTCGTTCATGCTTTAGCCATGCTGAAAAAACAAAACAGACCGCATTTACTTGTTTATACAGATTCTATTACGGCAATAGCTTGGGTGCGCAATAAAAAAGCAAAAACAACACTTGCCGAAAATTCGCGTAATAAAGATTGGTTTGATATGATTTACCGCGCCGAAAATTGGTTGAAAGAAAATACTTTTGGCAATCCGATTGAAAAATGGGAAACAGAAATTTGGGGAGAAATTCCGGCAGATTTCGGAAGAAAAGGTTAAGGAATGACAAAGAAATAAAATCATTCCGACAGTTCCAACCACCGCATCTCTTTTTCTTCTAATTGATTTTGAACCTCGTCAAGTTCTTTTGAAAATTTAGTAATGTCGTTGTGCGACAATTTTGCTACATCGTTAAATTTTTCGGTGAGTTTTTGTTTACGGTCTTCGAGTTGCGATAGGTCGCGTTCTAATTTTTTTAATTCTTTTTTTTCGCCATCACCTACTTGTTTTTTTACAGTGCCGTATGCCGGCGAATTATTTTTTGTCGCATCTCTACTTATCTTTGCATCGCGTTGCTGTTGTTTCAGACCTTCTCTATATTCCGTATAATTACCGTTGCTATCTTGTATTACGCCCTCGCCTTCAAAAATAAAAAGATGATCTACTAATTTATCCATGAAATACCTGTCGTGTGTGACGATGACGAGACAACCGTTGTAAATTGTATCTAAAAAATCTTCGAGTACATTAAGCGATACAATATCTAAATCATTCGTCGGTTCATCGAGAATTAAGAAATTCGGATTTTTCATCAACACCGTCAGCAAATACAAACGCCGTTTTTCACCGCCACTGAGTTGCGATGCATAGACTTGTTGTTGTTCACGTGAAAATAAAAATCGTTCGAGCAACGATGATGCCGTCATCTTCGCGCCTTTTTCTAAAGGAATATACTCGGCGATATCAGTAATGACTTCTATCACGCGCTTGT
The DNA here is from genome assembly GCA_043748865.1 of Saprospiraceae bacterium. Classification (GTDB taxonomy): domain Bacteria; phylum Bacteroidota; class Bacteroidia; order Chitinophagales; family Saprospiraceae; genus JAAFJT01. The sequence goes on along the minus strand of JAYTNA010000067.1, from coordinate 1,205 downwards.
CTTCTTTCAAAGTTAAACCGTCTTGAGAATAATAACCAAAAGAAATTGTATCGCCGACTGCTACTTTTCCGCCTGTAGGTTTTATTTGTTCGGTGATAAGTTTCAAAAAAGTAGATTTTCCTACACCGTTCATGCCAACGATACCGATCCGATCGCCGCGTTTAAATTTGTAAGAAAAATCTTTTATGAGAAGCCTATCTCCGATTTTGTAAGATAAATTGTGGAGTTCTAAAATTTTTGAGCCTAAGTATGTGGTTTTAATATCAATCTGTAAATCTTCGTTATCGCGTTTGGCGGAGACTTTGTCTTTTATGTCGTAAAATTCATCAATGCGCGATTTGTTTTTCGATGTACGCGCCGGTGCTGTGCGACTCATCCAATCGAGTTCACGTTTAAAGAGTTTGCGCGTTTTATCAAGTGTTGATGCGTTAATTTCATCGCGCAAGGCTTTTTGTTCTAAAAAATACGTGTAATTGCCGCGGTAGCGATAAAAATTCCCGCCTTCAAGTTCTATTATAGTATTGCAAACGGCATCGAGAAAATATCTGTCGTGCGTTACCATAAAAATTGTGAGTGTCGGACGCGACGAAAAATAATTTTCCAACCATTCAATCATTTCTAAATCCAAATGATTCGTCGGCTCGTCTAGAATCATAAAATCCGGTTCGCCGATAAGCATTTGAGCGAGCGACACCCGTTTTTTTTGTCCGCCGCTTAGTGTTGAGACGCGCTGTTCTAAAAAACCATCAATTTTTAATTCTGAAATAATTTCTTTTATTTTGGTTTCAATTTCCCACGCTTGCAATTCGTCCATCATATCCATTGCTTTTTGCAAAGCATTAGTATCTTCACTCGTCAAAGCTAATTCATAATTTTTTACTGCGGTAATCAGTGCGTTGTCAGTTGCGAAAATAGCATCTTGTACTTTCAATTCACCGGGTAATTCCGGATCTTGGTCGAGTACACCGATACGCACATCTTTCGCAAAAAGTATTTTCGATTGTTCACCTTCCGACCCTTCAACACCGGCGAGAACTCGTAAGAGCGTAGATTTTCCGCTGCCGTTTTTCGCCACTAAAGCAATCCTGTCACCTTTATTGACAAAAAGATTGACGTTTTTGAAGAGTATTTTTGGACCGTAACTCTTGGTTACGTTTTCGAGTGTGAGAAAATTCATAAAATGGTTATTGGTTATTGGTTATTGG
>JAYTNA010000066.1:0-1597 GCA_043748865.1 Saprospiraceae bacterium | reverse complement strand
GGATAAAGTATTGGAAGTCGTAGCGAATCCGTAACCGGATTCATTTGGCAATATTTCGTAAGGAACGGTGTTGGAGAGCGACGGATATAAACCCATTTTATCAAACTCATCATGAATGAGACTGTCCGCTTTTACTTCACCGATGCTGTAAACGTGTAATTGACATACACCGTTTTGCTGCGCTTTCACAAGTGCTTTCATCACATAGTTGCGTTGTGCTTCGTAACTGCCGATAAAAGTGCCGATTTGTTTTGACGGAATATTGGTTTCGGTGATGATAAAACACTTGCCGGGATAAGTAGTGCCGTCATAACCGAATTTCTTTAATACTTCAGTCATTTTATTTTTTTCATTAAAAAGTCCGGTAACTGCGCGATCGGAATGGCGAAAATAATTAAACCCCAAGATATTATTGTTCCACTCGCGCAGCGAATTATCTATGTGCGGATAAGCGTGGTAACTTAACACATCGAAATAAGCTCCGCCGTACAACGGAAAATCTTTTGTCACACTCCCGTCCATCGGATTATCGGTTTGGCGTAAAACGACATCTAAAAAACTCGGAAAGCCGATACCGCCGATACATACGTAAGCCGTGCTATCTAAACTTTTAATCACTTCATAGCTGATGCGCAACAAACGAATATAATGTTGCACCGGCGCGCGTAAAGCATAATCACAAGGGTCCGGATTTGTTGTCCACCAAGATCCGGGTGTACCGGGCGGTTGCAGCGTTGTATAGGTTGTTGCATTGTCGGGTTCATTCCAAATTTCGTAAAACTTTACGTTCTTACCATATTTTTTTACGATTTTATAAACATAAGCGGCGTAGAAATTATTTTCATTCACGGGCGTACCGTTTTCGCCGTTATCCCAAATCGGTTCGTACATATTTGCGAACAGCAACGATGAATCTTGTCCGCAGTAAACAGTATTGTCTCGATGCGCCGTACTGGGATAACCCAAAAATAAAACGTTTTGCGTCATACCTAAATCGCCAAAATGTTGGAAAACATCTGTGCGAATATCGTAGCCCCAAGTTTCTAAAAAATGTTCAAACAATGCCGGACGCATACAATTTACGCCAATTTTTGCGGCAATATCGGCAATTTGCATATCGTTATATGGACCATAATAACCCATATTTGAGCCATAACCGAAATGACCGTTGTATGTTGGTACAAAATCATTGGCGGTATGCCTGCCGGTTTGTGACGATGTGGGGTTGCAACTTAAAATAATTAGTAAAAAAAATAAACTGACAGTAGACGATTTATAAAAAAGCGTTGAATTAAAAGTTCTCATTGTATGTTGCAGGTTATTTTATACACGTTAGTTCTCCATTTTGTTTGAAAATAGAATATAGTAGGACGAATATTTAAAGCAGATTTTCAGAATCTAATGCAAAAATTGCTCTTATTTTTGGATTTCATTTTCTTTGTGAATTAATTTTTGTGCTCCCCGAAAAAGATATAAAAAAAACAAAATCTATGCGTAAATGTTTATTAAAAATTTATATATTTGTGGTTCAAAAAAGAAATCTAAATACTGAGGTTAATACGCATCGGCACTCATGATATTTCAAAAGCAACGCTTA
>JAYTNA010000065.1:0-40720 GCA_043748865.1 Saprospiraceae bacterium | reverse complement strand
CGACCTTGAGCAATTTTAGTGCCTTTATAACTGTACCATGAACCGGATTTTTGAATTACTTCGAGTGTCGTACCCAAATCAATAATTTCACCCGATTTAGAAATACCGGTACCGTAAACCAAATCAAATTCAGCTGTGCGGAAAGGCGGTGCTAATTTATTTTTTACGACTTTTACTTTTACGTGATTAGCCGTGAGCGTACCATCTTTATCTTTAACCGCTTGTCCGGATTTACGAATATCGAGACGCACGGAAGCATAAAATTTCAAAGCATTACCGCCCGTAGTTGTTTCCGGATTACCGAACATCACGCCGATTTTTTCGCGCAATTGATTGATAAAAATAACGCAACAATTTGTTCTGCCGATAGCTGCTGTGAGTTTTCGTAAAGCTTGCGACATTAAACGCGCATGCAAACCCATTTTAGATTCACCCATTTCGCCCTCAATTTCGGCTTTTGGAGTAAGTGCAGCAACCGAGTCAATGACAATAATATCAACCGCACCGGAACGGATTAAATTTTCGGCAATTTCGAGTGCTTGTTCTCCATTATCAGGTTGAGAAATCAAAAGATTATCCACGTCAACGCCGAGTTGTTGCGCGTAAAAACGATCGAAAGCGTGTTCTGCGTCAACAATAGCAGCAATACCGCCTTGTTTTTGACATTCTGCAACGGCATGAATAGCAAGTGTTGTTTTACCCGATGATTCAGGTCCGTATATTTCAATAATCCTGCCTTTAGGAAAACCACCGCAGCCCAAAGCAATATCTAAGCCGATAGAACCGGACGGGATTGTTTCAATGTGTTCAACTTGTTTTTCGCCGAGGCGCATGACTGTACCTTTTCCAAAAGTTTTGTCCAAGCGGTCAATTGCCACTTGTAGCATTTTCATTTTCGCATCTTTTTCGTTCGCCATTGTCTTAATTCTATTTTATTATTTACTAATTGTTTCAAAAACTGTACAAAAATAAAACATTTGTTTGGAATAAAAAAATTTTTGTTTGTTTTTTTTAATTTTTTTTTGTTTGAAATGATGCCAGATCAAGTGATGTGCTTTAATCATAAAAAAAATCACACAGATAAATTAATTTGTCTGTGCGATTTTTTATTTATTTGTTTCTCATTCCGTAATTCTACTTTGGCACTTTAGATTTTAAACTTAATCCTTTCTAAATCACGACCGCGATTCAAATCCACTGTGCGCAATTCTCGCATTTTCACTTTCCGCAAACGGACGCTTACCTATCAGTCTTTCTACATCAGATTTCACAAGTACTTCTTTTTCAAGCAAATGTTCCGCAAGCGTTTCTAATTCGAACCGACGTTCAGTAAGCAATTGTTTGGCGCGAATGAATTGAATATCAATAATTTCGCGTACTTCTTTATCCATTATCGCAGCAGTGACATCCGAGTAAGGCCGATTATAACCTTCTTGCGACATACCGTAATACGACACGTTGCCGACTTTATCGTTCATACCATATACCGCAACCATGCTGTAAGCAATGCGCGTAATATTATCTAAATCACTTTGTGCACCCGTAGAAACTTTTCCGAAAATAACTTCTTCGGCAGCGCGACCGCCGAGTGCCATACAAATTCAGTCGTTTAAGGCTTCAGTGCGCGTGATGTATTCATCTTTAGGTAAATACTGCGCGTACCCGAGCGTTCCGATACCGCGCGGTACAATTGTCACTTTCACGAGCGGACTCGCGTGTTCAAGAAACCAACCGCAAACGGCGTGACCTGCTTCATGGTAAGCAATAATTTTCTTTTCCTCCGGCGCAATGATTTTACTTCTGCGTTCCAAACCGCCGATGATTTTATCGAGTGCGTAATTGAAATCATCCATATCCACACCAGTTTTATTTCTGCGCGCAGCAATCAGCGCGGCTTCATTACAGATATTGGCGATGTCGGCACCGGCAAAACCCGGTGTCATTTCTGCCAAGACCGCAGGATTTACGCCTTCGGTTGTTTTAATATCTTTCAGATGCACTTCAAAAATTTGTTCGCGACCTCTTAAATCCGGCACATCAATACCGATTTGTCTGTCAAAACGTCCTGGACGCAAAAGTGCGTTGTCTAAAACATCTGCACGATTTGTCGCCGCCATTAATATTACGGCTTTATCCGTCGGAAAACCGTCCATCTCAACAAGCAATTGATTCAAAGTATTTTCGCGCTCATCATTACCGCCTTGAAACGCACCTTTCCCGCGTGAACGACCAATCGCATCAATTTCGTCAATAAAAATAATGCATGGTGCTTTTTCACGCGCTTGACGGAATAAATCACGTACACGACTTGCGCCGACCCCAACAAACATTTCTACAAAATCGGAACCTGAAATTGAAAAGAAAGGTACATCGGCTTCACCTGCAACCGCTTTTGCTAAAAGCGTTTTACCGGTACCCGGAGGACCGACGAGCAACACACCTTTCGGGATTTTACCGCCGAGTGCCATGTATTTTTTCGGATTTTTTAAAAAATCTACGACTTCCATCACTTCTTCTTTGGCTTCATCTAAACCGGCAACATTCGCAAAAGTTACTTTTACTTTTGCACCTTGATCGAATAAAGTAGCGCGTGAGCGTCCGATATTAAATATTTGAGAACCAGGACCACCCGCACCACCACCGACACGACGAATAACGAAATACCAAAGTAAGCCGAATAAAATAATTAAAAACAAATAATTTATTATCTGCGGCAATACGTTAGGTCTAGTGTCGTATTCCATGCGTGGTTTCTGAATCGTCGGATTTTTTTCGTAAAATTTCGTCCAAAATTCATTAAAATATTTTCCCGGAAAACGCAACGTACCGTTGGGACGGTTGGGAATTTTACTCGGCGTTATATTCCACGCTTTCAATCTATCCGGTTTCAGATAAATATCGAGCGATTCATCGTTATATAAAACCAATCTATCCACGTCATCATTGCGCAACATAGTTTCGAGATCAGTTGAAGTATATTGATTTTTTTCGACCGTACCGAAACTATAAATTTGCACCGCAATTATCACTAAAGCTATTAAACCGTAAAGCCACCACGAACCGTAGCCGTTGCCTGAACTTTTTGGTCTTTCAAAATCATTATTATCCATTATTTTTTTATAACTGAAAGTTGAAGCTGAAAGTTGAAAGTTGAATTTATTTTCAATTTTCAACTTTTACTCGTTTTAATTCACTCATTCTATTATACTAAAGGACGTTTGTATCATTATCTTATTGTAATATTGACAATATTTTGTTAAAAGCGATATTATTAATGAAAAATTAGAAAACTAAAACGACTTTAAGATAAGTCTTTCCGGTCGTTTTTTTTTGAGTCGTTTAAGAATGAAATATTATCTTTTAGGCATTTTCAAACACATAGCAAAGGAATAACTAGAAGCAAATACTATCAATTGCATCAGAACAATAGCAATACCAATTAGGTTTTGGTACTTAGTAAAATAATATTAAAAAATTATTTCAGCCACCGTAATTAAAATTTTTACAATTAACACCAAATCAATTTATTAGATACTAAAAATTATCTCTTACACATTGTAAAGCAAATTCAAAATTTATCTGCTCGGGCTGAACAGTCTGTGTATTTTTATACTTCTAAATTTGTTTATTGATTTGGACTTACTCACGATAGACTTACTGACATTGGAAAAGTAAGTTTGGCATCAGTAAGTCTATCGTCAGTAAGTTAGTAAGTCAATTATAAATATACAAAAGGAAAAATAAATGATGAAGCACAAAATTCATATTTTCGATACAACATTACGCGACGGCGAACAAGTGCCGGGTTGCAAACTTAATTTACCCGAAAAATTAGAAATCGCTAAAGCACTCGAAGAGTTGGGCGTAGATATTATCGAAGCCGGTTTTCCTATCAGCAGTCCGGGCGATTTTGAATCGGTGATGGCAATTTCTAAACTCATAAAAAATGCGACGATTTGTGCTTTGAGTCGCTCTGTAGAAAAAGATATTGATGCCGCTGCGGGTGCATTGAAGTACGCCAAACGTCCAAGGATTCATACCGGTATCGGCACGAGTGATTTTCACATCAAACATAAATTCAACTCCACGCGCGAAAAAATTCTTGAACGCGCGATTGCTGCGACGAAATACGCCAAAAAATATGTGGAAGACGTAGAATTTTTTTGCGAAGATGCCGGACGCAGCGATGCCAAATTTTTAGCACAAGTAGTGGAAGCCGTGATTACAGCCGGCGCAACGGTGGTAAATATTCCGGACACGACGGGCTATTGTTTGCCGGATCAATACGGTCGTTTGATAAAATATTTAGTTAATCATGTTTCTAATATTGACCGCGCGATTATTTCGGCGCACTGCCATAACGATTTGGGTTTAGCCACTGCCAATTCAATTGCCGCGATCAGAAACGGTGCCGGACAAATTGAATGTACGGTGAATGGTATCGGTGAACGCGCGGGAAATACTTCGTTAGAAGAGGTCGTGATGGTAATAAAACAACACGCGCGCCTACGCGCCTACACCGGTATTAATTCGCAACAACTGTATCCGATAAGCAGGTTGGTGTCCGAAAAAATGCACATGGATGTACAACCGAATAAAGCAATTGTGGGAGCAAATGCGTTTGCACATTCATCGGGTATTCATCAAGACGGCGTGATAAAAAACCGTGCGAACTACGAAATTATTGATCCTGCCGATGTAGGCGTAGCACAATCGAGTATTGTTTTAACGGCACGGAGTGGTCGTGCAGCATTGCGTTATCGTTTAGAAAAATTAGGCTACAAAATGACCGGTTTTGATTTGAATATTATATACGATGCGTTTATTTCTATCGCCGACCGCGAAAAAGAAGTGAAAGAAGGGCATTTGAAAGAAATGATGGAAACTCAATTGTTAATGGTTAATATTTAATTGTTACCGGTTAATGGTTGATTTTCGTTATCAACCTACATAAACGAATTGAATATTAACCAATCCTTTACGATTAATTGATAACAACTAACCATTTATCATTAACACTTAACAACTAATAATTATTATGACTCTTTTTGATAAAATCTGGGATAAACATGTCGTCAAAACAATTCCGGACGGACCGAGTGTATTGTTTATTGATAAACATTTTATTCATGAAGTCACATCGCCGCAAGCATTTGACGGCTTGAAAAAGCGGGGTATGAAAGTTTTTAGAAAAGATCGCATTGTCGCTACTGCCGACCACAATGTGCCGACAATCAATCAACATTTACCGATAAAAGATATGTTATCGCGCTTTCAAGTGGAAAAATTGATTGAAAATTGTGCGGAAAATGAAATCGAACTTTACGGTTTAGGTCATCCGTTTCAAGGTATAGTTCACGTGATTGGACCGGAACTTGGCGTAACGCAACCGGGCATGACAATTGTTTGCGGCGATTCGCATACATCAACACATGGCGCGTTTGGTGCAATTGCCTTCGGTATTGGTACATCAGAGGTGGAAATGGTTTTAGCAACGCAATGCGTTTTGCAGACAAAACCAAAACAAATGCGTATTAATGTGGAGGGCGAAGTTTCAAAAGGCGTGTTGTCGAAAGATATTATTTTGCACATCATTGCTCAAATTTCGGCAAGCGGTGCGACGGGTTATTTTGTTGAGTACGCCGGTTCAGCTATTCGCGCTTTGTCAATGGAAGCGCGTATGACGATTTGCAATATGAGTATAGAAATGGGCGCACGTGGCGGATTTATCGCGCCCGACGAAACTACATTTACTTATATGAAAGACAGAAAATTTGCACCGACAGGCACGAAGTGGACAAAAAAAATGGCTGAGTGGAAAGAATTATATACTGATGCAGATGCAAAATTTGATTTAGAACTTAACATAAAAGCAGAAGATATTCAACCGATGATTACTTATGGCACAAATCCGGGTATGGGTATCGGTGTTCAAGGTCAAGTACCGGCACTAGCGGATATTGTTGAAGCTGAACGCGCCGGTTTTCAAAAATCTTTAGCATACATGGGTTTTGTGCCGGGCGAATCACTGTTGGGAAAATCTGTTCAACACGTTTTTATCGGCAGTTGTACCAACTCGCGCATTGAAGATTTGCGTTTGATTGCTCAAACCGTAAAAGGCAAACACAAAGCGGAAGGCGTGAATGTTTTTATCGTACCGGGATCGAAACAAGTGGAAAATCAGGCACGTGCCGAAGGTTTGCACAAAATTTTTGAAGCGGCGGGATTTGAACTCCGTCAACCCGGTTGTTCTGCGTGTCTGGGTATGAATGAGGATAAAATTCCGAGAGGAGAATATTGCGTTTCCACATCGAACAGAAATTTTGAAGGACGACAAGGAGCGGGTGCAAGAACACTTTTGGTAAGTCCGCTCACGGCTGCTGCTGTTGCGCTTACCGGAAAGATTACGGATGTGCGAGAAATGATTTAATTAATTGTCAAATAATACATAAAAAAATGTTCCGAATTTTCCTGTTAGAAAATTCGGAACATTTTTTTTCAAAAAGATTAAATACTATTTTGCAAAAACAATTAAAATAATGTTTTGTAAGCCCTCATTAACTCGGTTTGTGCAGCACCTTTGAGATACATTTTCATAACTTTATAATGCACGCGTTGCACTTTGTACCAACTATTCTTCTCGTATTTTCTTGCAGATACCAAAACTTTTTTTGGAATGACAGTATAACGCCCGATTAATTTTGCGCGTTGTGTTATGTCGTAATCTTCCATAATGCACATATCATTTTTGTATCCACCAATAGCATCAAATAGTTTTCGGGTAATAAAAAAAGTTTGATCCCCGCCGTAGCACGCCAACCAATCAAAACGCGAAAAAGAAGCCATGAGTTTGATTGAAGGTCTTTTGGAATCCAATTGCGTACAAAATCTGCCGCAATCGAAATTATTTTTGAGTGCTTTTATAATGTCGTCTTGAAAGCATTTGGGCGGTAAAACATCGGCGTGAACAAAATATAAAATAGTACCTTTCGCCACAGATGCACCATAATTCATTTGCACTGCACGCCCTTTTTTTTGCGACTCTAATACTATTGCGCCCGCGGCTTGTGCTACTTCGATTGTATTATCGCTACTCCCGCCGTCAACAACAATAATTTCAGAAACCTGCTCGACTTTATTCTCAAGCATGAAACGCACCAAACTCTCGATATTTTTTTCTTCATTTAGAGTTGGTATTATTATTGAAATCATACTTACTAATTGTTTTTTTATTTTTCATTTTTATTTTGCGCCCATTCTTATCGCACCATCTAACCGTATAACTTCACCGTTGAGCATCACGTTCTCGATGATATGTTTTGCCAAGAAAGCGTATTCGTCCGGTTGTCCGAGTCGCGACGGGAAAGGTACTTGTTTGCCGAGAGAAATGCGCACATCTTCGGGCATTGAAGCGAGTAAAGGTGTCTCAAAAATTCCCGGCGCAATCACCATCACGCGAATACCGAAACGCGCCAACTCGCGTGCAATCGGTAAAGTCATCGCAACAATGCCGCCTTTCGATGCCGAATAAGCCGCTTGTCCGATCTGCCCGTCGAATGCGGCAACAGATGCAGTTGAAATTAAAATGCCGCGTTCACCGTCATCACCAAGTTCGTTTTTTTGCATTGCATCGGCAGCTAATCTGATGACATTGAATGAACCAATAAGATTTATCGAAATCACTTTTGAAAATGACGACAAAGCATGAACGCCGGTTTTACTCAGTACACGCTCTGCCGGTGCTATACCGGCGCAATTAATTGCACCATCTAAAGCACCAAATTTTTTCAAACCTATATCAATCGCGTTTTGCACACTCGCTTCATCTGTTACATCTGTTTGAACAAAGTGAGCGTATTTGCCGAGGCTTTTTGCAGCCGCTTCTCCTTTTTCAACGTTTATATCGGCAATGATGACGTTTCCTTTATTTTCTGCAATCATTTTAGCTGTGCCGAAACCCAAACCGGATGCGCCGCCGGTGACGAGAAAACTTTTATTTTTTATTTGCATGTCATTTATTTGTTAGTTAGTCGTTAAGTCGATTAGTCAATCATTTAATCTAAAATTTTAGAATACTGACTAATAACTAATCGACTGACGGCTAATTCAATACCTCTCAATTCCGCTAAACCTTTCAAACGACCTATGGCGGAATATCCAGGATAAGTTTTCTTTTTCAAATCATCCAACATCTGATGTCCGTGATCCGGACGCATTGGAATTTGATTATCCGGTCGGCTTTCTTCTCGACGTTTATTTTCTTCAATGATAATTGCTTTTATAGTTTCAACCATATCAACATCACCTTCGAGATGTGCGGCTTCGTGAAAAGCAAATTTATTATCTCTTACATCGGTTGCTTCGCGTTTTGTAGTACGTAAATGAATAAAATGAATTCTGTCGGCAAATTTTTGAGCGATTTGAACAATATTATTATCAGGCCTTACGCCTAAAGAACCGGTACAAAGAGTTAATCCGTTAGCACGCACATCGCAGGATTCCATCAATTGTTCTATATCGTGTTCTGTACTAAGCACTCTCGGCAAACCTAATAAAGAAAAAGGCGGATCGTCAGGGTGAATACAAAGTTTGACACCTAAGTTTTCGGCAATCGGTGCTACTTTTTGAATAAAATAATAAAGATTTTCGCGCAATTCTTTATCTCCGATATTTTTATAATTATCCAAAAGTTCTTGAAAATTTTTCAACTTAAACGCTTCTTTTGAACCCGGTAAACCCAACAGAATCGTATTTTTTAACGTTGTTTTTTGTTGCTTATTCAGGCGACTGAATTTTTCTTTTGAAGATACGCAGACTGCCTCCGAATAATCTTTTTCTGCATTCGGACGTTTCAAAATGTATAAATCGAAAACAGCAAAATCTTCCCAAACAAACCGCAAAGCGCGTGAACCATCAGGCATTTCGTATTTTAAATTGGTGCGCGACCAATCTAAAACAGGCATAAAATTGTAACAAACCGTTTTGATGCCGCAGTCTGCTAAATTTTTAAGCGATGCGATATAGTTCGCTATATATTTTTCACGACTCGGCAAACCTTTTTTAATGTCTTCATGTATGGGCAAACTTTCTGTAACCAACCATAAGAGCGGCACATATTTTTGATTGTCTTTTTCAATAATTTTTTTTCTTTCTTCAATGGCTTCAACTGACCAAATTTCTCCGACGGGAATTTGATGTAAAGCAGTGACAACGCCTGTGCAACCTGCTTGTCGAATATCCATTAATGAAACATCATCATCAGGACCGAACCAACGCATTGTATGAATCATAATAAAATTTATTTTACCTTTATTATAATTTATTAGTCAAATAATTTTTTACGAACAACGATAATCAATAAATAATAATTGCTTTTATGAAAATAAAAAAACCGACTTCAGGGACCTATCCTGCATTTATGGAGAAATACATCGCACTTGTTCCCGACGACGGACAATTGGTTAAACATTTGAAAGAAACACAAAAAGCTTTAGCAAAATACATTTTATCGCTGCACGAAAGTAAACATGAATATCGTTATGCCGAAGGTAAATGGACAATAAAAGAAGTTTTAGTGCATTCAACGGATGCGGAACGTATTTTTGTTTATCGCGCTTTGCGTTATGCCCGAAAAGATACAACACCGTTACCGGGTTTCGATAGAAACGCTTATGGCCCGGCTTCGCACGCTAATGACAGAAGTATGAAAAGTATTTTAGAAGAAATGCGTTTGCAACGCGCTTCATCTATCGCTTTTATTAAAACTTTAGATAAAAATGATTTAAAACGTGGCGGTGTGAGTACTTCGGGTACACCGACTACGGTGTCAGCACTCATTAATATTGTCTTAGGACATCAATTGCATCATTGGAATGTAATTAAGGAGCGGTATTAATGAAATTGCCGTTACGCAATTCCGAAAAACTTGGATACCGATTGATAATTTTACCTCCATTATTCAACTTTTTCAACAAAAGTAATTTTTTTTTCAGTTCTATGTACTACTTGCTCAAATTTTCGGCTAAAAAACTGCCGCGTGTTTTTGGTTGTCCAAATTTTTCCGAGTTAAAATCTTGTGATTTATTTTTGGCAATAGATAAAGTTTGCCAAGCGTGTTCCGTTTTCATTTTTGCAATAAAAACAATTTGTCCGACGTGATGCGGATAATGTGCTAATTGTCTATTGACGGCTTCCAAAACAGTATGTACTTGATTGCGGATATAAATTATTTTTTCTAAATCGGTGGATTTTAAATTTTCTAAAGCAAAAAACAAACACGCCCAACCGCGTTCCCAGAGTTCTAAAACTTCAGTGCGTGTTGTTACGTCATTTTCAAATTCTGCATCGCGGTCGCGTTCGGATTTTTCACCGTCTGTTGTCAAAAAATCAGTCCACCGAGAAATCATATTGCCGGAAATATGTTTTACAATCATGGCGATACTGTTTGAGTCTTCATTCGCTTGCCAAAATAATGCGGTCTCGGGTACTTGTGCAATGGCTTTTTCTCCCAATATTTTATAGTATTGGAAAAGTTTCATTGAGCTTTCAAGGAAATTTTGGTTTATCATTTCGTTACTTTGTAACTACTCATGTACAATTTTAAAGAAAAACAACCGCGAAGCGGTTATTTAACTATCGAATAAAAACTTGGGCAGTTACGTTATTTTAAAATTTAAAAATTAATTCTGTACTAATCAATCAACTAACTACCTATTGATATTTTTTCACTCATCAATTCTTTCGCATTTTCCAAAGCAGAATTAGATGGTGGATTTTGGCTCAACATCGTAGCAATTGCACGAACGCGTTCGTCATACTCCAACAAACGTACTTTTGTGAAAGTGCGATCGTCTTGAAGCGTTTTATAAACAAAATAATGTTTATTGGCTTTTGCGGCCACTTGCGGCGAGTGCGTAATGACGACAATTTGATGGTGCGAAGCAAGTTGTTGCAAAATATTTCCCATTTTCAAAGCAATATCACCGGATACACCACTATCAATTTCATCGAAAATCATCGTCGGCAACGGAATTGCGGCTGCTACTAAAGATTTAGCACACAAAGCCAACCTACTTAATTCACCGCCCGAAGCAACATCTTTTATCGGTAGCAAACGCGAACCTCTGTTAGCGGCAAATAAAAATTGTACATCATCAATGCCGGTATTTGTAAGTGCAGGAGCGGATTTGAACGTTACATTCATTTGTGATTGCTCCATGCCCAACAAACGCAAACGCTGTAATACTTTTTCGGAAAAACCCGGCGATACAGTTTGCCGGCGTTGCGATAAGTTGCCGGCTTGCGCGTTTAAAGTAATTTCTTGTTCAGCAATCTGCTTTTTAAAAGTTCCGATACCTTCCGACATATCCGCCACCGCGTCGAGTTGTGCTTGAAATTGATTTTGCAGCGTCAATAATTCCGGAATTGAGTTGACGTTGTGTTTTTTTTGTAGTTTATAAATTACATCCAAACGCGCTTGTATGGTTTGAATTTGTTCCGGATTATATTCAGTATCCTCTGAAAGGCGTTCCAATTCGTTACCGATGTCATCTAATTCGAGCATCACACTTTCTAAACGTTGGTGCTGTTTGGCTATTTCCGAATTAAATTTTTTTACTTGTCCTACCCCTTGCGTAATCGAACGCATTTGTCCGACAATCGCATTTTCATCGTCAATCACTGCGCGAAAAGCTGCCGTGAGTTGTCGTTTAATATTTTCTCCGTTTTGCAGGCGCGTTAAATTCGTTTCGTATTGTTCTTGTTCCCCTTCAACGAGTGTTGCTTGTTCGAGTTCATCAAGTTGAAATTTCCAGAAACCTATTTCTTTGCTTGATCGCGCACTTTGTTCAATCATATCCGACAATTGTCGTTTGTTTGATTGGTAAGTTGAAAATATTTTTTTGTATTCGGCAAGCGGTACTTTATTATCTGCTAAAGCATCAATCATTTGCAATTGAAAACTCGCGTCGCTGATTTCCATTGTATCAAATTGCTGATGCAAATCCACTAATTTTCCGGTAAAAGAACGCAATTGATTCAAATTAACGGGCGTATCGTTGATGAATTGGCGCGTTTTTCCTTGCGGCGTGAGTTCGCGTCGCACGACAGTATTGACATCGTAATCCACTTCGTTTTCTTCAAAAAATTCTTTTAAATCATAAGAAGAGACATCAAAGTAACCTTCAATTACACATTTTTCTGCTTGATTATACAATACTTTCGCATCGGCTCTGTTGCCCAAAATCATGCCGAGTGCACCCAATAAAATAGATTTACCGGCACCTGTTTCACCGGTGATAATTGTTAATCCGGCATCAAAAGCCACATCGAGATGCTCTATGAGCGCGTAATTTTTTATTAAAAGTCTGTGAATCATATTTACGATTTTGGATTTTGGATTTTAAATTTTTTCAATTTATACGCAGATAAAATCCAAAATCCAAAATTGACTTGCAAATTTAATCTTAAAATTTTTAGATACTTTATTTTTATCGTTGTTTTAATTTACTTTTGTTTTGTTTTTGATACTAATCGTTAGCACTTAACGAAATTAAACAACAATTAGTTTTATTTATGGATTAATAACCGTTCTTATAGTCTGTAAATTCAAAATTCAAAATCCAAAATGATAAAGGTTTTTACTTTTAATGCTTTTTCCGAAAATACATACATTTTATATGACGAGACAAAAGAAGCCGTCATCATAGACCCGGGTTGTTACGATGCGACGGAACAAAAAAAACTCACCGATTTCATTGCTCAAAACCGATTGAAAATTGTGCGACTACTCAACACACATTGTCATCTTGATCATGTTACCGGGAATCCGTTAGTGATTGAAAAATACGGCGTGGGTTTAGAAATTCATAAGCACGATTTGTCGGTTTTAAAAAATGCCGTCGCAGCCGGTTTGCGTTGGGGATTTCCGATTCCTGAACAACCGGAACCGTCGCGTTTCATTGATGATAATGAAGAAATCAATTTCGGAAATACAAAACTTAACGTTATTTTAGCACCCGGACATTCGCCCGGCAGTATTTGTTTTTATAATGTCGAAGAAAAATATTTAATCGGCGGCGATGTTTTATTTTACGGCAGCATCGGTCGCACCGACTTACCGAGCGGTAATCACGAACAATTATTGACGAGTATCACAACACGTTTAATGGTTTTACCCGACGATATAAAAGTTTACAGTGGGCATGGTCCTGCAACGACAATCGGTAGAGAACGTGCAAGTAATCCGTTTATTAATTGACAGTTGACAATGGACAATAGACTCACTGACATCGGCTTTTTATTAATAAATCCATTCCTATCGTTAGTAATTTAACTTTTTCACTCTAAAATCTGAAATCGGAATCTAAAATCGCAATGTCATCATACGAGCAACTACTTTCAAACAACAAACATTGGGCAAAAATAAAAATAAAAGAAGATCCGGATTATTTTGAACGGTTAGTAAATGTTCAAAAACCGGAATTTCTTTGGATCGGTTGCTCTGACAGTCGCGTACCGCCGAATGAAATCACGCAAACAAAACCGGGCGAAATGTTCATTCATCGCAACGTGGCGAATTTGGTTATAAGTACCGATATGAATTTAATCAGCGTGTTGCAATACGCCGTTGAAGTTTTAAATATCAAACACATTATTATTTGCGGACACTACGGTTGCGGCGGTGTGACGGCTGCCATGTCGAATAAAATGAATGGTGTCATTGATTTTTGGCTCACGCACATTAAAGATGTGTATCGCTTGCACAGCAAAGAGTTAGAGGCACTGCCCGAAGAAAATAATGTGCGATTGAACAGACTGACCGAATTAAACATTCAAGAACAAGCTTTGAATTTATCGAAAACAAATATCGTTCAAAAAGCGTGGTTGCAACATGATTTTCCGCACATTCACGGTTGGGTCTATGATTTGCACGACGGCATCATAAAACCGGTGTGCGAAATCGTGCCGAGCAAAGATTGGGAGGATAGTATTTATCAGTTTAGTTGTTAGATTTTAATTATCAGCTACCTTATCATAAATTATCATTCCACCTTCACAAAACGGTTTTAATGCTGTTTCGATAAATGTTTTGGTTTGCTCTGCAAATTCATCAGGATAAAGTAAATGCAAATTCGGACCGGCATCTAAACTGAAATAAGCGGGAATGTTTGTTTGTTGTCGCCATTCGCGCAAAACTTCTATCATATTTAGGGTATTTGGTTTTAGCAAAGTGAATGAAGGTGAACTCGTCATCATCAGAGCGTGCAAAGTCATCGCTTCATCTTCCGCAATTTGTCCGAAAGCATGTGTGTCACCGGATTTTAAAATTTCTAAAAGTGCGGTCATACGTTCATGCGCTTGTTTGTAACGCGGTGCAGCGTAAGCATTATTATTCATCAAACCATGCCCCATACGACTCGAAATATTTTTCTCGGCAGTACTCACAATTAAAATCGCATCATGATAAGTTTTAAAAACCGGGTGAATGTGCGCGTTAAAATCAATCGCGAACATATTAGAACTGCCTTTCACTTCTTTCATTTTTCCCCACAATGCCATACCCGAATAAATGGAACGACACGCACTGCCGGAAGCTAAGCGCGCAATGTATGAGGCGCGTTTAAAAAATGCCGGCGAATTTTCTTTTAATTTCCCTTTCAACCGACATTCCAAAGAACAAAGACACAATGCTAAAGCGCTCATACTCGATGCCGACGATGCAATACCCGCCGAGTGCGGAAATGAATTTTCCGATTCGATACGCATATCTAACTGCGTCAAGAACGGAAATTCATTCAAAACAGAAGACATAAAAGCCATCATTTTTTGTCTGAATTTTTCGGATTTATCTGCTTCGCTGAACTCAAACTTTAAACTAATATTATTATCGGTTAAGTTTTTCTTTTGAGAATAATGTAACATCATTTTAGTTACAGCTTTTTGCAAAGTAAAACTGATATTCGGATTGCGCGGTAACTGTACGCCATATTTTCCCCAATATTTTACAATCGCAATATTAGCCGGACTTTTCCAAACGATTTCGCCGGAAAGATTGTTTGCACTTGCCAATTCTTTATTATCCATATCACAAAAAACGAATTCGGTAACAAAAAAGTTTTATTGAAAAGTTTAAATTTGTTTTGATGAGCGAGAATCAATTAATTTTTCTGTTTCTCTGCCTAATAATTGAAGCAGCAAAATATCGTTTACAACACAGTATTCAAACACATGGTGTTACTTCTCTCACATCGCATATTACTTCACCCAATTCTGCTTGTAAAAATGGTATTTGGTTGAATTGTACGACAACGAGAAAAAAATAATTACGATTTACGGTTTGAAAATCATCATTCCTAATTCGTAATTTGTAATTTGGAATTGATTAACTGTCCCACTTTTTTTCCTTGTTCATTGCCTTTGTCACAATCGGAACGAAAATGAATACCCGCATAAACGCGGCTGATAGACGCTTCTCTCGCCGCTTGGCGAAAGGAAGTAAAAGAGCGAACAGGCAAACCAAATTCTTTTTCTGTTGTATCCGTAAATTTTTGATTATCGCCGAACAAAGCAGTCAAAACTTCTGCCGCCGATGCAGAAATCGTACTGTGTCCGGAAGTATAAGAAGGAAATGCCGGCGTTACTAAATTCGGATGCCACTGTCTATCTATTTTTGCACTGATAACAGTTTCCGGTCTCACGCAAGGATTGCGATATTTTTCATCCCAACAACTGATAAAACCTTCATAAAGTACAACGGATGTGAGCGCGTAAGTTTTCAAAGAAGTATAGAAATCGGCATTTTTTTCTTTTAAAAACAATCGAGCTATCGCCAACCAATGCCCGCCCGGCGTCATTTTTTTATCTTGAAACATCAAATGCCCTTTATGTCGAGAAACAAACGGATTATCATCCCAAAAAGAAATGATATTTTCTTGCTCATCTGTCATTGTTTTACTGATGTTGTAAACTTCTTGCGTCTCTTTCCAAAACGCACTCATTTTATCTTCACTGTAAGCAGGCGGCGGCGGCGGTTTGCATTGCGATGCAGAATCCATTACCAACGTTTTCATTTTTCCCCAATGTGCTTCTATACCATCCGCATAATCCGGCGTCGTCGGCACCCAACGACCGGGAATATCATTTTTTACT
This sequence comes from Saprospiraceae bacterium, assembly GCA_043748865.1. Taxonomy (GTDB): domain Bacteria; phylum Bacteroidota; class Bacteroidia; order Chitinophagales; family Saprospiraceae; genus JAAFJT01. The sequence continues at coordinate 24,571 of JAYTNA010000065.1, read as the reverse complement.
TCAAAGCGCGACATACCGCGTGTTTCTTTGTAATTATCAATACTTAATCGTTTTATGATTACATCCGCCACTTGTTGACCGAAAGCGACAGAGCGGTTATAAACTTCATCCGTCGAGCGCGTTTTGAGTACATTTAAGGTTTGTGTTTCAAAATCGGCAATAACTTTAACTGAAAAAATAACTTTCGGTGCAACTGTACAAAATGCTTTGATGGAAGCAACAGTATAATCATAATCTTTTCCCGCTTCGGGTGTCGGCATTTTATCAAAACCTTTGAGTTGATTAGTGATAGAAGAATAGCTATCAGCTATCAGCTTTAAGCTATCAGCTTTATGGTTTTTGTTACCACCTGACGATTGATTACTGATAGCTGATAGTTGATAGCTGATAGCTGAAGAAAATCTTCCCGCTTCATATGCTGCCAAAAGCGGATACACATAAACGCGACTCGCTACCGGCGGATTGAAAATATCGGTGATGATGATGTCGGTGAGTTTTTGTTCGGCATCATGCAAATACTCTACGTCAGGTTTTAAGACGACAACCGGTTTGGGTTTGGTATCTTTACAAGCGAGAGCAATTAGGAGCAAAAAAAATATAAATGTGTATCTCATGATTTTTTTATTTCGGCATTGATATTTCAGTACGCATAGTATCATTTTATTACCAAGCACACACAAATAACGCAAAAAATATGCTATCTTTGTAAAAAAAATTATTAAAAGATGTGATTATGAGGGCGTGCATGTATCTTTTTCGTGTTGCAAGAATAATATGTCGCAATCATTCATAGTTTTATAGTTTGCCAGCTTCCATTTGTCCCACTCCTCCAAAGCCACTCCAATGGACCAAACTTATACTTGCTGAACCACCACTTACTAAAGACTATTTGTAAAAGAAAAAATAGCAATCCAAGTCCAAGTGCCGCAGTTCCTGATAATTTTAATAAAAGTCCAAGTCCATAGCCATAAAATATAAAAATGCCAAAAGCAGACTGTAACGCATAGGTTGTAAGTCCCATTTTACCTACCGGGATCAATTGACTGACGATTTTATTTGTGCTACTTAGTTTGAAAAGAGAAAGTAAAATAGTGATATATAAAAGAGGCATAAAAATATTGGAAGCATCTTTGGCAATAGAGCCAACATAACGAATAAATCCGGTATTGGTTGGTAGTGAAAAATAATAACTTATTATTATCAACGGTATACCTATTAAAGCTGAAAAAGAAATTATTTTAACCAATGGAATCTTGTCTATTTGTTCGTGCCATTTTTTACGACCTATCCAAAGTCCTAACAAGAACAATCCCGGAATAACCCATAGTCTGCCACTAAATTTTAGGTAATTGTATTTATTGTAAAAGCCGGTAGTGCTATTAGACACAAGCAATTTTCGGTATTCACCTTTAAGTATCAAATCAAAATAAGCAGTTGCCTGTGTAACAGGATTATCTGCTGAATTATCGAAAGGTATGATTTTAGTTTCTTTTATAACTTGGACTGTATCCTGCCTTGATTTTTGAATTAATGAGATAGAATTCGTTATTATAGAAGGCCCGTTGAAAGCAAGAAAAAGCCCAAGAATCAAAATGATTTTATTAGGAACTTTTCTGAAAAGCACTAATGCAAAACCAAAGACCGCATAAACGGTCAAAAAATCACCTCTATAATGTACATGGTGAATAAAGCCAATGAGAAATAACAACACTAATCTCCAGATAAATTTCAAAGAACTTGAGCCTTTTTTCTGGTCTAATATTAAATAGAAACTTAGTCCAAATAACATTGAGAATATTGCATAAAATTTTCCGACAAACAGGTTTTGAATTACAACTTGTGAAAAACTGTCTATAGGGTATAGAATATTAAATCCCATATATTGAGGCAGTGTCATACTTGCCAAATAGCCTTCAAACATATGTGTCATTATTATACCAAATAATGCAAAGCCTCGTAATGCGTCAATTTGTTCAATTCTTTTTATTGTAAGATTTTGCATGTCTTTGATATGAATTTATTTTTAGTTTAAGGTTTGCTTTACAATGACCGATAACGAACAGGGCTTGCTACAGGTGTGAATTAGTATTCCGTCTTCCCAAGCCATTGTCAAAATTATAAAAAATATTGAAGAAAAAACTACCGTCCGAAAATATTTATTTGCGGTGCGATAAAAAAAAATTTTTTCGGAAAAAATAAAAAAAAATCGCGCAGAAAAAAAAATTTTTCCGCACGATTTTTTTTTGCAAAAGTACGGTATTTTAGCATGATTTTATACTTTCAAATAATTTATGCGTATTTACGGATACATTTTTAGATAAAAAATAAGGTTTAAAGGCTTTTATTAGGTTGACATGATTTTTATGCGTACTTTTGGATAAAATGTGCGTATGGTAAAAACAGAATTTTTGATATTGACAAAACAAATCGTCAATCTGATGACAGAAATTGACGAATTTAAAGGAGCGTGGTTGGCTTTAGGCAATATCGCACCCGACAGATTGTTGCAACTTAGAAAAGTAGCAACGATAGAAAGTATTGCATCAAGTACCCGTATCGAAGGCAGTTTATTGACTGACCAACAAGTAGAAAAATTGATTGCCGATCTCAAAATTCAAAAATTTGAAACCCGAGACGAGCAAGAAGTGGCAGGATATGCAGATTTGATGACGATAGTTTTTGATAATTATAATGATATTCCATTGTCTGAAAATTTCATTCAACAGCTACACGACTACCTGATGAAGTATAGTGAAAAAGACCAATGGCATAAAGGACAATATAAAAAATTCCCGAATCATGTGGTCGCAACAGATCCTTTTGGTCAAGTTGTTGGGGTCGTTTTTGAAACAACGACACCTTTGGAAACACCAATAAAAATGCAAGAATTAGTGGATTGGGCAGTCGAAAATCTGAAAAAAAGAGACTGGCATCCTTTATTGATTATTGCTTTTTTTACGGTTAGTTTTTTGGCAATTCATCCTTTTCAAGATGGGAATGGACGGCTTTCAAGAGTTTTGACGACTTTTTTATTGCTAAAAGCGGGTTATCGTTATGTAGCATACAGTTCTCTTGAAGCGGTGATTGAACGGGAGAAGCCCGAATATTACCGATCATTGCGCCAAACTCAAACAACACTCAATCAGGACGAACCCAATTGGTCGCCGTGGGTTTTGTTTTTTCTAAAATCGCTGAAACGTCAAAAAGATAATTTAGATATTAAGATAAAACGAGAACGCCTTTTGCTAACGCAACTGCCGGATATGTCGCAAACAATTGTGGATTTAATTCGTGAAAATGGGCGCATTACGATAAGTGAATTGGCAACTTTCACACAATATAATCGAAATACCTTACGAAAACACCTTGAAAGTTTAGTGAAAAATAATCAAATTCAACGAAATGGTATCGGGAAAGGCACTTGGTATAATTTGATTTGATCTCTTTGTATTTGATGTTAGGAAAAATTACGAGAGTGTATAATTAAGTTATCAATTTAAAATATTCCGGTTTATTCCTTGCTGTTTTTTATCTCAATATCCTTAAAAAACTATTCTGTAACTGATTCAGAATATATTCGTCTTGTCAAATTGTTTTTGACATCAAAAAACTGTATTTCTTGAATGAATTCATTTAATTGTATCGAATGCGAGGACTGCGACAAAAACGAATTCCCCCAATAAAATTCCTGCGTTTGTTTTTGCCCGTTTTTATATAGAATCTTACACTTCACTTCATTCATCGTTGGATATAAAACAGTTTTGAGTTTTTTTTGTTGATTGCTGATTGCTGATTGCTGATTGCTGATTGCTGAAAACACTTTCAAACTATCTTTATTTTGCGTTGCCACAATTAAATCATTTCCTTTTGCGGAAACAATTCTTGCTAAAGCACGTGCGTCGCCCGGTACATAAAAACCGGATTCGTTGAGTTCGACAGGTTTGAATTGATTGTTGCCGGCGTTTTTTAAAACTAAACCGTAAAACGCATCGGCTCTGCCGTTCAATAATTCCATACCGTAATCGTTGCCGACCATAAGAATATCTAATTTACCGTCGTGATCAATATCGTAAGGCATCATGCCGTAAATCGGTGCGAGTTGTGCTTGTGTTGGTAATTTTGAAATTTTGAATTTTCCGTTGCCCAAATTTTCTACAAAACTTGACGACATCCAATTAGTTTTTAAAATTTGCGCGCCTTCCATTTCTTTTTCCGTAAAAACTTCTTTAACGGTGGCGTTGCCATATTCCGCGTAAGTTTTAAATTTTCGGCGAATGAGCACCAATTGCTTTATCATATCGTCGCGTGTCGGATAAAAATACTCTTTCCGATTGCCGACTGAATCGCGCCAAAAGCACGAAATAAACGGGTCGTATAAACCATTGCCGTCAAAATCTTTGGCGTAAAGCGTCATCGGCTGGCCGGAATTGCATTTGTAATAAAGATTCTCGCCAAAATTTCCGACAACATAATCAATATCACCGTCATTGTCAAAGTCGCCGGCAATAATGCTTGTCCACCAACCTAATTTATCTCCGATACCGGTTTCTTTAGAAATATTTTTAAACGTACCGCCCATATTTTTAAAAAACAAAATCGGACTCCATTCGCACGTAACGATTAAATCAATTTTGCCGTCACCGTCGAAGTCTGTCCAAATCGCATCTGTTACCATGCCGATATTTGAGAGTTCGGGACAAACTTGTGCTGTTACATCCGTAAAATGCGGCGCGTCTTTAACTTTCGAGTCGTTGTGCAAAATAAAACTCTTGTCGGATTTCGGAAAAGTATTTGGCATAATGCGCCCGCCCACAAATAAATCTAATTTTCCGTCGCCGTCATAATCTGCGGCTTTTACGGCTTGACCGCATTCTGTTTCTTTCGGTAAAGCATTTTCAGACATTTTAAAATTGCCTTTACCATCATTAATCATTAACACATCTTGATAAAAAGGCGAACCTCTATCGTATTGCGCACTGCCGTGAACAATGTATAAATCTAAATCGCCGTCACCGTCAGCATCAAAAAGTAGTGTACCGAGTTCTTCTTCACTTTTTTTCGGATCAGTTTTATATGTCACTGATTTTTTTGCAAATTTTCCGTCGGCGGATTGAATAAACCAAGTACCATCGTAAAACGCGCTGCCACTGACGTACATATCTTCCCGACCATCACCATTTATATCACCCACAGAAACAGACGGTCCATATTGAGAAAATTTATGCGGAATTGTTTTTTGAAAATTAAAATCAATGAAATCGGAATCGCGACAGATTAAATTCAAACCGGTTTGGGTATTAGGTATTAGGTATTGGGTGTTGGATTTTAATTTGGATTGTTGAATGTTGACTGTGGGGTACAGCACATTTGCTCCCGAGTTGTTTTTCGTACCGCTAATATCCAATATACAATACCCAATATCTAAATTTAAGAAACTCCACGTTTTATTATTTCTACCGGTAATCACAACCGAGTCCACTTTTGTCGTGCTACCCAAGCCAACGTGAACAAAATTTTCCGAAGCAGACATATAACCGCGATTAGATAGCATTTGAACAGCTTGCACTTTATTATCAAAATAAACAGTGGCTTTTACACCAAATGCATCCGGATTTTCTTTTTCGCCAATGATTTTTAGGCGCAAATAATTATTGAGCTTTGAGCTTTGAGCTTTGAGCTTTGAGCTATCCGTTTGAGGCTCGCGTCTCAATGCTAATGGCTCAGAGCTATTATTTAGCGTATTTTCAAACACAAATGCTTTATCGTCAATATTATTCATCACCAAATCCAAATCGCCGTCGTTATCTAAATCGGCATAAATGGCACCGTTTGTAAAAGCAGAAGCCGTCATGCCCCATGCTTTAGATACATCCGTGAAATGTAAATCACCGTTGTTTTTGAAAAGAAATTTCGGAATTTTTACTTGCGGAATCAAGTTTTGTAAATCAATTTTAGAAATAAGATTGCTGTATTCTTGATTGTACGCACCGAAATCATGATCGGTAACATCGCGCGGAAAACCGTTAGTGACTAAAATATCGCGGAAACCGTCATTATTAAAATCGGCAAACAATGGAGTCCAACTCCAATCCGTTTCTTGAACATCGCCGATGAGTGAGCAATCGCTGAACACATTTAAACCGGTTTTCGGATCGCTGCCGCGATTTATTTGTAACTGATTCCTGAAAAATTGAAATTCATAGCCGTAAGAAGCATTATTTATATACACATTGTAATTGTTCGGACCTTGAAATAATTTTTTGCGTTTGTTATAATACGGCAACATTTCCGTCGTGAACACATCCAATTTGCCGTCATTATTCGCATCACCAATGTCGCTACCCATTGCGGATGCGGCTTGATGTTTAAACATTTCAACAATTCTGTTCGTAAACGTGCCGTTTTTGTTGTTGATGTAAAGCAAATCGTTTGAGACATAATCATTCGCCACATAAATATCGAGCCAACCATCATCGTTAAAATCTGCAACGAGTGCGCTGTGACTGTATCCTTCCAATTTTATTCCGGAAGCAAGTGACACATCGGTAAAAACAGGATGTCCTAATTTTTCATTCCAATCGTTGCGATACAATCGGTCTCTGTTCGGCGACGAACCATCTAAAGGTTTTTTGAAAAATTGATTCGGATATTTTGTATCCATAAAATTCACAGACAGAAATAAGTCGAGGTCGCCGTCGTTGTCGTAATCAAAAAATTGGCAATTCGCGGAGTGGGTCGTGTCAGCGATACCATATTCTTGTGCCATTTCTTTGAAATGCGGTACACCCTGCGCGTCATTGCCTTGATTGATAAAAAGTAAATTTTCGCGCAGCGTCGGGTTATTCACAAAAGTATTGCAGACATAAATATCTTGCTTGCCATCGCGATTAATATCCAAAATTGTTACACCTGCCGACCATTGCCCTTTTCGTTTTTGTGTGCCGGATTTTTCGGTAATGTCTTCAAATTTCATTTTACCTTTGTTGAGGTACAATTTATTTTCGACTTGATTACCGGTAAAATATAAATCTTGCAAACCATCGCCATTCAAATCGCCGACGGCTACACCGCCGCCATTATAAATAAATTCGGAAGTTAAGATGTTCAAAGTATCATTTTCAACAATGGTATTATTGAAAGTAATACCGGTGACACTGCCGTCTAATTTTTTGAAAAGGGTAGGGGTTTCTTCTTTTTTGCAGCCAACAAAAAAGAACACAAGAATGATGAATGATGAATGATGAATGATGAATCTTTTTAACAATTGATGATTGATAAGAGATAAGTTAATTTTATACAGTTTACTATACATTCCTTTGTACATTTTGTAAAAAAATCATTATGTTCTTTGTGAAATCTTTATTTTCTTTGTGGTTGTATGTAACACAAAGAACAAAAAGATTTCATAAAGAACACAATTCAAGGCAAAAAAAATTCATTATTCATCATTCATAATTACAATGTTGCCATATCAATAACAAAACGATATTTCACATCGCCTTTCAACATACGGTCATAGGCAGCGTGAATATCTTTGATATTAATGAGTTCAATATCTGCAACGATATTGTGTTCGGCGCAAAAATCGAGCATTTCTTGCGTTTCCGGCAAACCGCCGATAGAAGAACCTGCCAAACTTTTTCTGCCGTTAAGTAAACTGAAACCGGCAATTTGCAAAGGTGTCGGCGGAATACCGACGCAAATATGCACACCGTTTGTTTTCAATAATTTCAGATATTGATTATAATCATGCTCTGCTGAAACAGTATCAATAATAAAATCGAAACTATTTTTGCAGGCGGCTACTTGTGCTTTATCGGAAGTTAAAACAAAATGATGCGCCCCGAGACGTTGTGCATCTGCTTCTTTTGAAGGCGATGTACTCAACATCGTGACTTCCGCACCAAAAGCTACGGCAAATTTAACTGCCATGTGCCCTAAACCACCGAGACCCAAAACTGCAACTTTATGTCCTTTACCGATTTTCCAATGACGCAACGGCGAATAAGTTGTAATGCCTGCGCATAACAAAGGTGCAATACCGGGTAAAGATAATTTATCTGAAATTTTAAAAACAAAATCTTCATGCGTAACAATCACATTGGAATAGCCGCCGTAAGTGGGTGTTTTTTTATCTTGTTCTAAAGCGTTGTAAGTACCCGAGTTGCCATTTTCGCAATACTGTTCCAATCCGTTGTTACAATTCGGGCAAGTGCGACAAGAATCAACTAAAACACCGACAGCCGCTAAATCACCGGCTTTAAATTTTTTTACGTGCGAACCGACTTTTGTAACGCGCCCTACTATTTCATGACCCGGAACCATCGGATAAGTACCGGGAAACCATTCACTTCTAATTTGATGTAAATCGGAGTGACACACGCCGCAGTACATAATATCAAATTGAACATCGTGTGCGCCTACTTGGCGGCGCGTAAAATCCCATGGTTTTAAATCTTCTGTCGGACTAAATGCTGCGTAAGCTTTTGCAGGTGTCATAATAGTTGTTAGTTATTAATTGTGAGTCGAAATAATTTTCTCTTGAAACCGTAAAATTAAACTTTATGAAATAAAAAAAGGCAAACAATGAATAATTCTTAATGAATAATTATTAATAGTCAATAATAAAATTAACAACTAACAACTAACAACTAACAACTATTATTGCTTGCCTCAAAAATTACTAAAATGTATGAAAAAAAGTCTTTTATAATGGTTAGTTGTTAATGGTTACCGGTTAATTATAAAAATTAACAACTAACCATTAACCATTAACCATTAAATTAGTATCCCGGATTTTGTTTCAAAATATCCGACCCTTGCAAGTCAATTTGAGCTTGAGGTATCGGAAGATATTCGTTTTTACCGGCTGTGAAATTAGTACCGCCTAATTGGTTAGATAAAATTTTACCTTCAAATTGTAAATAAGCATTTACAACTTGAGCAGCAACACCCCAACGCACTAAATCGAAGAAACGTTGACCTTCACCGGACAATTCTAAGCGACGTTCAAAACGCACAGCGTTACGTGCTACAGATTGGTCTGTAAAAGGTGTATCATAAGTGCCGATGACGTAATTAGCAGCCGCTTTACCATTTTTACTTACAAAAGCAGCCGGATTAGCAGCACGTTTACGCACAGTATTAACATACGCACGTGCGGTTTCTAAACTGCCGACTTCAACTTCACATTCAGCAGCCATTAAAAGCACATCGGCAAAGCGAATGACATCGTAATTGACGGCAGTATAACCAGGAGTCCATGAGCTACCGTCCGTTAAAGTACCTGTTTGAGATTTATAGTACACAAATTTTTTCGGCGCATAAGGACCTGAGAAAGCTTGATCGCGAATCCAATCTTGTCCCGGATGGTCTTGCCAATCTAAATAAGGAATACCGCGACGACCTACTGAAAAGTCTAAACGCGGATCCAAATTGCCGGCATCCGGTGTAAATGGATCTTTAGAAAGGAGATTTTGATCATTTTTAACGGCATTAGTCGGTAAATTATACGAACCGTCTAATAAGGGTAAACCTTTAGCATCTGTGCGATAAGAGTTAACCAAATCGAAACTCGGTTGATTAAACCCGCAACACCCTCCCGGACCATTTGCACCTGTGTTGTAAGGAAAATTCAAAACGAAATCATTGTTTGCATTGTTAGTTGAACCGGTATTAGCAGCTGCTTGATTGGCAAATACAGATTCGGAACTGTTACTAAATGACGCATTAAATTCGTTAGTAAAGTTGGCTACCAAAGCATATTTTTTTCCGTTAGTAGTTTGACCCGATGCGATTACAGTCGTAAAAAGTGTTTTAGCATCCGCAAATTTTTTCTGATAAAGCAACGTTTTTGCTAAATAAGTTTTTGCAGCCCAACTGTTTGCTCTACCGGCAGCAGATTGAGTTTCAGGTAAATTGTCGCCGGCATATTTAAAATCTGCTTCAATTTTAGGCCATAAATCTACATTGTTTGGAACCTTTTCTATACCTGTACCATAGTCAAGCGTTTCATCCACATAAGGTGTATTATTATATACTTTTTTCAATTCAAAGTAATAATGACCACGTAAAAAACGCGCTTCACCAGATATGCGTTGTTTATCGGCAGCAGAAACACTTGCGTCCGCTTTAGCCAAATACTGTAATACTTGATTACAACGACTAATGCCTTCATAACATGCTTTCCATTTCGAACCTGATTCAAAATTTGTAGGTGTTACTTCAAACCGTTCAATAGGTTGCAGACCTTGTTGGTCACCATTATTTGAACCTTTATTGGCATCACCACCTAATACGCCCCCTTGTACCCAGTTGAAAGAACTGCTATACCACGTACCTCTACCATTTATCAAGGAATAAGAACCGATAAGTAAACCTTCAATACCCGCTTTTGTTACTAATTGTCCGCCGCTTAATTGTCCTGCGGGCGGAACTTCTAAAAAGCTGTCTTTACAAGCAAAAACCAGTATCATGGATGACAGCACGACGCTAAAAACTAATAGCTTGTTTTTAAATATTTTTTTCATTGATGAATAATTATTAAAAAATTTTAAGAAAATTTTTTTAGCCAATTAGTCGGTTAGTCAGTTAGTCAAAATAAATTAACTCACAATTTCACTAACTGACTATCCGACTAATTGACTAATTTATTACTGATAATTTGATTTCAAACAAAATAAAATCAAAATAGTTGACATAAAAGAAACAATTTAAGAATTAAGAATAAAAATGTTTTAAATTTTTTAATTCTTTTAGAACCCAACACTCACACCAAAAGTGTAAGATCTTGTTACCGGATAGTTACCGATATCAATACCAAAGTTTGTATCAGCCGCACCACCAACACCCGGATCTAAACCTTTATATTTAGTGATGGTAAAGATATTATTGACAGAAGCATAAATTTTTGCTCTTTTCAATATGCCTTTAATCATAGTTTGCGGCAATTGATAACTCAATGAAATGTTTTGCATTCTTAAATAAGAACCGTCTTCAACATAAAATGAGTTCGCTACGCCACTGGTACTATTATTAGCAACATTTTCAAAAATAGGTGTTGTAGCACCGGTATTAGTAGGCGTCCAAGTATCCGTTTTAACGCGAGAACTAATTGCTGCACCCGGGAATGTAGCGTAAAAATCCGTGAACCATTTAGAGAAATTATAAATTTTATTACCTAAGGACGTGTAGAGGTATGTTTCTATTGAAACATCTTTAAAAGTTAATTTCAAATTCAATCCCCCTAAAAATTTAGGTATAGGGCTGCCAATGAAAGTACGGTCTTTATCATCAATTACGCCGTCACCATTTACATCGGCATATCTAAAACGACCAACGCCTTTGCCGGATTGTGCCGGTGCTGCATCCACTTCTGCTTTTGATTGGAAAATACTTTGAACTTGATAACCAAAGAAAGTAGATAATCCTTGACCAACTGCATTACGTATCGCATTTCCGTTTCGCGTACCGCCGGCATCAAAATAAGTTTGAGGCGGTGCTTCTTTTGTAATTGTATTTTCTAATAAACCGGCTGTTAAATTTGCTTCGTAGCTCCAATCTTTTGCAATGTTACCGCGATTGATGATTTGAATATCTACACCTTTATTCAACATCGTAGCAATATTAACAGAAGGAGCATTAGCATAACTACCTACCACATCCGGAATGCCAACTTGGAAAAGCAAGTCGTCCGTTTGTTTTTGCCACAAATCAAAAATAACTTCTAATTTATTTTTGAAAAGAGACGCATCAAAACCTATGTTTGTAGTCGTAGCAGTTTCCCATTTACCATTCGGATTACCAATAGCATTTCTATAGAAACCACCCGTCGCACTTGTTTTTGAACCGTTAATATCATAAGACGAATTACCGACACTTTGAGCATACAAACTGTATTGATTAGTTGGTGAAGTATTGTTTATATTACCCATTCTACCCCAACCGCCGCGAATTTTAAGATCAGACAACCAAGAGCTGTTTTTTGCAAAATCTTCGCCCGTTACGCGCCAAGCCGCAGAGAATGCCGGAAATATACCGTAACGCGTATCCGGACCGAAAACTGAGGAACCGTCGCGACGTACTAAAGCCGTTAAATAATATTTATCGTTAAAACCGTAATTAATACGTCCAAAGAATGAAGAAAAAGTATAAGGCGTGGATAAATTACTGCCAACCGTTTTACCAACTGAGGATACTGTATTGAGCGTTACATAAACATTATCGGTTGAAAACGGATTTATACCGTTACCTGCAATAGATCTGCTAATATTTTGAGTTATGGCTTCTTGACCCACCAAAACATCAAAAGTATGAACACCGAATGTTTTCTTGTAATTTGCGGTATTGGTTAATACCCAGTCCGTTCCATGTCCTGCACCTTCGAAAACACCGAAACTTGAATTGTTTTCAGAGTTTTCATAAGATAAACGCGATGTACCATTATAGGCGAAATCGTAATGTCTGCCACCCATACTTGTGCGTAGCGTTAATCCGGGAAGGATATCGAGTTCAGCATAAATATTACCGAAAGTATTGATGGAATATTGAGAATTGTTTTTAAGCCCATCACGAGCAGCCACCGGATTTCTTGGGTTGTTAAACCCTTTCGCAGCCGTTCCTGCATAACCACCAAATTCATCGTAAATCGGAATGATAGAAGGCATACGGAAAGCTGATAGAATATCATTTTCTTCACCCGCAGCACCAATACCACCACTGCCACCGGTTTGTCCTGAAGCATTAAGGTATGTCAATTGCAAATTTTCACCGATACGGAAACCTTTAAAAATGTCAAATTCGGTATTGATGCGCGCATTATAACGACTAAAATCGTTATTCAATAAAATACCCGCTTGGTTTTGCATGCCCAAACCAATATAGTAACGGCTGCTTTCGGTAGCACCGGAAAAACCAAGGTTTTGGCGCATTATAGGTGCGTTGCGCGTAACAGCACCATACCAGTCAGTACCCGCTTTATTCGCTTTTACAACTTGATATGCTGCACCGGCTGCAGGATCAACATTGTATTTCAATTTCTCGGCAGCCAAATCAACTGTACCTATAACACCTGATCTTCCGCCTACATTAATATAATCCGGTAATACGGCAGTAGCACCTGAACCATATTGCGGATGGCTTGGTACTTGACCCGCATTTTTTTGTGCAATAAAAGTCCAATCTGCTTGTTCTTGCGGATTTAAAATACCGGGTGCAGTACCGGGAGAAGTGACACCGAAAATAGCGTCATAGGAGACAGATAATTTACGCTCCGATTTTTTCGCGTGTTTAGTCGTGAATACAATTACACCCGGTGCGGAACGTACACCGTAAATAGAAGCAGCACCCGCATCTTTTAATACAGTTGTTGACTCAATATCGTCCGGATTTAAAAAATCTATGTTACCGGTGGGTACTCCATCCACTACAAAAAGTGGACTGTTACCACCAAATGAACCGAAACCGCGTACACGAATAATACTTGAAGAACCGGGTTGACCACTTGTGATTACCGTCACACCCGCAACTTTACCTTGTAATTGTTGCTCAACGTTACTTGTTGGTACAGCAGTTAAATCTTTCGATTTGACTGTAGATACCGAACCCGTAGTTTGGCGTTTAGTTTCGTTGTAGTAACCTGATACGACGACCTCACTGAGTTGAGAAATGTCTTCTTTCATAGAAACATTGTAAGCAGATGTTGCGCCGTCTACTACAATTTGTTGTGTCGAATAACTCAATGCAGAAACAATGAGTGTCGGATTACTTTCTTTAGTTGTTAAAGAAAAATTACCGTTTTCGTCGGTCACGGTACCACTTGTTGTACCTTTTACAACGATACTCGCACCGATAATCGGTCCGTCTGTTCCGCTAATCGTACCGGTGACGGTACGTTGCGCAAAACCTGACACGAGACCGAGAAAGAGAAATAGTACACTTACTATTATTCCCTTTAAATTCAAGTTGGATTTGAATTCCATACAGTTAGTTTGGTTGATGAAAAAATGATTATTTAAAAAATATTAATTTCGAATGCCACATAATTTATTCAGGACAAAAATAGTAAAAGAATTGAAAAGCCAATCTTTTTTTGTCATTTTTTTTTAATCTTAATGTAAGGAATGAGAAAGAAATAAGTTCCACCGTTAGCCTTATTCTTTTATGTTCATAATCCTTATCTTTTGCGTTAAATATTACCCGATATTCTCCTTAAAAGATAAGCATTCCGGCAAAAAAATAATTAACCCTACCGGGAGAACTTATCTCTTTATCATTTCTTATAATTTTGTATTGCTCACAAATGCAATATATTTATTGTCCGGTGACCACGACGGCACATTAATAGTACCTTGTCCACCAAATAAATAAGCAATAGTTCTTGGTACACCGCCGGCGGATGGCATTAATCGGAGATAGACTTTTTGATACCAAGGATGTGCTGAAGGATTAATTTCTTTCGGAAACGATAAATATACAATTTGCTTACCGTTGGGTGAAATATGCGGAAACCAATCGTTATACTCATCAAAACTTATTTGCTCTTGTGCGCTGCCATCCGGTTGCATGCGCCAAATTTTCATTGTACCGGTGCGCACCGAATTGAAATAAATATATTTTCCGTCCGGTGTATATTCGGGACCGTCACTAAGTGTCGGAAAATTTGTCAATCGGGTTTCTTTTTTCGTAGCGATGTCAATAGCGTAAATATTAAATTGTTTGTTGCGTTCGCCGGTAAAAACCAATTTTTTTCCGTCAGGCGACCAACCATGCAAATAAGAATGTCCGGAATCAACGGATGAAATAATCGTAGGAGTTTCGGAACCGTCAATCGGTACTGTCAATATGGTAGAAGTTCTTTTTGCGCTTTCAAAACTACTTAATCCCAATCTTTTCCCGTCAAACGACAGCACATGATCGTTATTATTATTTATGACTGTGCCGGTGTTCAATTGCGTGACAGTATTTTTTGTTAAATCGAAACTAAAAATTTTACCTTCTGAATTAAATACCAAGGTCTTGCCGTCTTTTGTCCAATTCGGAGCTTGAATGGAATTAGGTACCGAGTAAATTATCTTTCTTACACCTGTTTCAACATTCATAATTTCGAGATGACTGCCGATATAATCTTGTCCGGGTTTGTAATTTTTTTGCGGCGGAATAGTAATTCGCACGTTACTGAAAATAGCTTTTTCTAAAACTTTTTCATTGTGCGAACAGATGAAAAAGCCCGCATATACTTCATCGTTCAAATTTATTTCTTTACTGACCGATTTGTAATTTTCGCCGAAAGTGGCGGCAGAAAAAATAAATTTATTACCAATCCGCTGTAATTCAATTTCAGTAGGATGAAAAGACGAAATCACCACTTCATCTGTTCCGCTTGTATCCGTCGTTCTAAATTGTAACGACGTTAAGTCGTTGCCGTGTTCGCAAGCATCGGCGTAAGCAGAATTACCGGTCAGCGCATTTCTTGCCATGATACCGATTTTGCGATGTGCTTCAACACCTGTACCAACAAATCGAACGGTTGCAGAAACTGTAAAATCACCCGTGATTTTTTTCGCAAGAAAATGAAATTGATCGGCATTGTACCACATCGTTGAACCGGCACCGGCAATCGTATACTCTTGTGTTGCTTCATTGAACGATGCGGTGCCTTTAATAACGGGTTTACCAATATCTTCATTGATATCGAAAATACCGATTTTGTTTTGCGCTGGCATATTTAATGACACCAAAAGCAAGCACAACCATAAAAGGATGTTAGTAGTTTTCATAAAAAATTAGGTTGGTTATAAATAATGAAAAATGAATTATGGTAATTACTTAACTTATAAATCAAAGTGCTAAAATATGCGCCATGCGCAAAAGTTCGCTATTTACTTCTTTGTGTTTTGTAATCGCATCGTGTAAAGGTGTGAGTTCAATTTGATTATTCAAAATACCCACCATCACATTTTGTTCGCCGCGAAGTAATACTTCAACAGCCTCATAACCGAGACGACTAGCTAAAACGCGATCAATACAAGTTGGAGAACCGCCGCGTTGTAAGTGTCCGATGATAGCTATTTTGGTGTCGTAGTAATCAAAATTTTCTTTTATTTTTTTTGCAACTGCATCTGCTCCGCCGTATTGATTACCTTCTGCTACAACTACCAAACTGAAATGTTTGCCGCGTTTAGCCGATTTTTTTAAATTTTCGATCAAATTTTCTAAAGCATCGGGTCTTTCCGGAATTAAAACACCGCCTGCTCCGCTTCCGATGGCAGAATGTAAAGCAATAAAACCGGCATGGCGACCCATCACTTCGATAATAAATAAACGGTTGTGTGAGTCGGCGGTATCTCGAATTTTATCGGCGGCTTCCATTGCCGTATTAATTGCCGTATCAAAACCGATGGTTAAATCAGAACCGTATAAATCATTATCAATCGTACCGGGAACGCCGATAAATGGCATACCGTATTCTTTCGAAAAAATATCGGCACCGGTAAAAGTACCATTCCCGCCGATGGCTATACACGCATCAATATCATTGGCTTTCAAAACTTCATGTGCTTTTGCTCTGCCTTCCGGTGTCATAAACTCTTTCGAACGCGCTGTTTTCAGCATAGTACCGCCGCGATGAATGATATTACCGACATCATTTGTTTCTAACCTTTTTATTTTTCCGTTTATCATTCCCTCATAACCGCGTTCAATGCCGTACACGTGTAAACCATGATAGGTGCCGGTGCGTACTACTGCTCTGATAGCTGCATTCATACCGGGCGCATCTCCGCCGGAAGTAAATACTGCAATGCGTTTTATTTTCTTTACTGTAGTCATAATTAAAATGAATGGTTATTGGTTATCGGTTATTGGTTAATTGATTATCCATTTAAAAATGTGTAACCAATAACTAATAACCGATAACCAATAACCATTATAACGTGTCTATATTTTTTAAATGAAACTCCACCAAATTATCAATGGGTTTTTGAACAACGATACCAAGTTTTAAATCGTGTTCTTGTAACGCCATTTTTAAAATGTCTTGAAAGTGATAAGCAATAGAACCAATAAAGTTAATCGGCATATTGTGACAATCTTTATATTTTAAAATATGGCGCGTGATGAGTGCATCGAAAGCATCGCTCACCAATTTCTGAATATAAAAATGATTTTTATTTTGAGAAAAAAACTTGGCGAATGATGCCAAATAAACATTCGGTGATTTGCCATAAATATGATTCGATATGTCCACCTTATTATTGCCATATTCTTTTTCAAATAAAACTTCTATATCTTTTGGCAATTCGCGATAAAAATATGCTTGAATCAATAATTTGCCGAGATGCGAACCGCTGCCTTCGTCTCCGAGTAAAAACCCGAGATTAGCTACATTGTCTATTACTTTTTTCCCGTCGTATAGACAAGTATTCGATCCGGTACCGATTATACACGCAATTCCTGGCTGCGTACCGCAAACGGCACGCGCACACGCCAACAAATCGTGATCTACTTCAATCAGCGAAGCATTTGTAAAAATACGCGCCAAACCGCGTTGTACAATAGCGTTTTTCTCTACATCAGAACATCCCGCGCCGTAAAAATAAACTTTATCAACCGCATCCACCTTTACTTTTTTGACGAAATCTTTTTTTAATTCCTTTTCAATGCGGTCTTCGTCAACGAAATACGGATTAAATCCCATCGTTGTCACCAATTCTTTTTTACCGTCATCGTGAATTATTTCCCAATCCGCTTTGGTTGAGCCGCTATCAACAATTACTATCATAATCGGGTACATTTAATTTAGAGCGTCAAAACTAAGTTTTAGTTTTAAACTATCTAAGGTTTTTTAATAAAAAAATCATTCGCCAAAAGAAAAAAAATAAAATAAACAAAAAATTTTAAAAAAAATTTGGTTATTAAAACAATTTGTTTAAAATTTGCATTCTGTTTAAATAATAAAATGTCTTTCTAAATACAATCTAAAAACTATATTCATGTCTACCGACAATTCATCCTTCCACCCCGGTCACAAAATTATCCGTTACTACGACGGTAATGCCACAATTGATTTAAAATCACTCGTCTATCATGTCAAAAACAATAAACTTAATTTACTTATTCTTTGCGGCATGTTGTACATTTTTTTTTCAAAACAATTTTATGTTAGTTTAGCAATGAACAAAGAAGAAACTGCATCACCGGTAATACTGGCGCATATCGGAATACCGTCCGAAAGTACAAAAAAAAATATTAGGATTGCATCTGTCGGCACAAAAAAAATTGGAGACGACGATGCGATTGTAGAAATTTTACCGGCTAAACCTATGTCGGCACTAAAATCCGTATCAATTAATAATGCGGATTTGACTGAAGCGAATGTTTTTAACAATGTTTCTATTTTCATCGCACCGGAAAAAGCAAATGCCGCAGTAGTGAAAACTAAAAAAGACAAATGTTGGGATTACGTGCGCCGTTTCGTCACTGTTGCTAAAGCCGAGCGCGAAAAATTCGGTATTCCTGTCAGCATCACACTCGCACAAGGGTTATTGGAAAGTGATGCCGGTGAAAGTCGCTTAACGCAGGTAGCAAATAATCATTTCGGTGTAAAAACTTTCAACAAAAAAGTGCCGCACGTGGTGATGAAAGACGATACGCCGACCGATAAATTCAGAAAATACAATAACGCTTGGGAAAGTTTCCGAGACCACAGTCAGTTGTTGATGCAAAACAACTATAAACAATTACAGTATCTCAGCAAAACGGATTACGCAGGCTGGGCAAAAGGTTTACAATCTGCCGGTTATGCGACCGATGCACAGTACGCACAAAAACTCATCCGTATTATTGAGAATTTACAGTTGTATAAATTAGACGAGGTTAGTTGATAATGGACAATGGATAATTGACAATTGCAACGGACAGTTGATAATATAGAATTGACAATTTTTTTTCATTGCAAATTGTCAATTGTAAAGGCATAGAGTTTTCAATAAAGTGTTTGTTTGTGTGAGTCCCGACTTTAGCGAGTCGGGATTTTTTTTAATTTTTTTTTTTAAATAAAATAATTTTATTTTAAAAAAGAATTTATTTTTTTACCGGATTTTTTTTAGAAAACAATTTTTTCAAAAAACTTTTTTTATTTTTTTTCTTAAATAAAAATTATTTTGTTTTAAAAAAAATTTTTATTTTTTTATTTGGATTTTTTTAGAGAACCTTTGCACTCGAAATTTTTGTATTCACAAAAAAGAAACAACAAAGGGAAGCTAAAAAATATGACATGGCAAAAAATTTATTGATAGTAGAATCACCGGCTAAAGCTAAAACGATTGAAAAAATACTAGGTGCAGACTTTAAAGTGGTTTCGAGTTTCGGACATATTCGCGACCTGGAAAAAGGTGATGAGGGTGTGGATATAAAAAATAACTTCAAACCCAATTACATCGTTACACCCGATAAAATTAAAGTAGTGAAGTCGCTGAAAGATGAAGCGCGTAACTCTGAAGAAGTTTGGTTGGCAACGGATGAGGATCGCGAGGGTGAAGCCATTTCTTGGCATTTGTGTAAAGTTTTAAATTTGGATGAACACACTACAAAACGCATCGTGTTTAGAGAAATCACTAAACCGGCGATTCTGAAAGCTGTTCAAAATCCGCGCACTGTTGATTTGAGTTTGGTGGATGCACAACAAGCGCGGCGTGTGTTGGATAGATTAGTGGGTTTTGAATTGTCGGGTTTGCTGTGGAAGAAAGTTAAAGGCGGACTTTCTGCCGGGCGTGTACAATCCGTTGCAGTAAAAATTGTGGTGGAACGCGAGCGATTGATTCAAAAATTTAACAGCGCACCGTTTTTCAAAATTGAAGCGGATTTTTTAGAAAAAAATTCCGGCGACAAACCGGTCATTCTGAAAGCTGAATCACCGGATCGCATTGATGAAAAAAATGCGGCGGAAAACTTTCTTAAAAAATGTATCGGTGCAATTTATACCGTAAAAAATATTGAAGTTAAACCGTTGAAGCGCAAACCAACTGCACCATTTACTACTTCAACGTTGCAACAAGAAGCGAGTCGTAAATTAGGGTTCTCTGTAAACCGCACGATGCAAAACGCACAGCGTTTGTACGAAGCCGGACACATATCGTATATGCGTACCGATTCGACAAATTTGAGTGAAACGGCGATTGCGGCGATTACATCAGAAATTGAAACTTCATTCGGTAAAAATTATGTGCAAACGCGCAGATTTAAAACCGGAAAAGAATCGGCACAAGAAGCGCACGAAGCTATCAGACCTACTTATATCGAAAAACGCCACGTCACGGAAGACCGCGATCAACAAAAATTATATGAACTGATTTGGAAACGTACCATCGCATCGCAAATGGCTGATGCCGAATTGGAAAAAACCACGGTCAACATAAATATCTCCACTCAACCCGAAGCGCGCTTAAATGCAGAAGGTGAAGTGATAAAATTTGACGGCTTTTTAAAAGTTTATCTCGAATCAAAAGATGATGACGATGACGAAGTTGCCGGTACATTACCGCCGTTAAAAATCGGACAGAAGTTAAATTTTGAAAAAATGACGGCGACAGAACGTTTCACGCGTCCGCCATCGCGTTTTACGGAGGCAGCTTTGGTAAAAGAATTGGAAGAACGCGGCATCGGTCGCCCTTCAACTTACGCACCGACAATTTCAAAAATCATGGAAGAAAATCGCGGTTACGTTGAAAAAATAACGAGAGAAGGCACACAACGCGAATTTTCTGTCATGTTGTTGGATAAAATCGGAAAAATAACGGGCAATAAATCAACGGAAATGACCGGTGCTTTAAAAAATCATTTGCTGCCGACAGATATCGGTATGTTGGTCGTAGATTTTTTAGACAAACATTTCGATGATGTGATGAATTATAATTTCACTGCCGATATTGAGGAACAATTCGACTCCATCGCCGAAGGCAAACGCAATTGGGTGGATATGCTTTCCAAATTTTATCACCCCTTTCATTCTGAAGTTGAAAAAACAGCGAATGAAGCAGAGCGGGTGAGCGGTGAACGGATTCTCGGCGTTGATCCGATTTCGGGTAAAACTATTTTGGTGCGCTTGGGTAAATTCGGTGCAATGGCGCAAATCGGAACAACAGAAGAACTCGGTAAAGAAGACAAACCTCAATACGCGAGTTTGCAAAAAAATCAATCCATCGAAACCATCACGCTCGAAGAAGCTTTCAAACTGTTTGAATTACCAAAAACTTTGGGCGAATATGACGATACTATTCTGACAATCGGTATTGGCAGATTCGGTCCATATTTGAAAGCCGGCGATAAATTTGTGTCGTTACCGAAAGGTGAAGCACCGTTAGATATTAGTTTGGAACGTGCTATTGAGTTGTACGAAGAAAATAAACGCGCCAATGCACCCTTGTTTTCGTATAAAGATTTGCCGATTACGAAAGGCTCCGGTCGCTTTGGTCCATTCATAAAATGGAACGATATGTTTATTCCGATTCCGAAAAAATATAATCCGGAAACAATTTCTGTGGAACAAGCCACAGAATTAATTGAAGCGAAAGTAGAAAAAGAAGGTAACAGATATATTCACAATTGGGAAGCGGAAAAATTGACGGTAGAAAACGGACGTTGGGGACCATTCATTCGTTTCGGAAAAGAAATGATAAATGTAAAACGCGACGGAAAAAAATTAACACCGGAAGAATGTGCATCACTCACACTTGAAGAAGTGAAAAAAATGGTGGAAGTTGATTTTCCTGATGCTTTTGTCATTAAAAAGAAAGTTCAGGTTGCTAAACCGGAAACAAAAACTACCGGCAAAGCACCCGTCGGAAAAGCGTTTAAGAAAAAATAAAACTGTAAAAATTGTGTGACACTCATTTTACACACGTTAAAGTGAGGTTAAATACGCATTGTAATAATGTTTTCACTTTGTAATGCTTGTAACTTTGTGTCGAAAGAAATTTCAAATTTGAGAAAAAAATTGGTTTAGGTTAAATTTGCATTACTGAGTTGAAGCCTTGAAAGTAAATAACTTTCGAGGCTTTTTTTTATTACAGATTTTTCATCCAATCTATCCACTCTCGAAAGTGCGGGCATTTTTCAAGCATTTTTTCAATGCCAATTTCTGTGGCGATATCTTTACCATGTATAACTTTCTTATATTTTTTGAATAGTTTTTCAATGCGTTTAGAAGGAGCAGTATCAACACCATTATTGATTTCTTCGGGTTCTAAAGTATAAATAATTTTCTGAATTTTTGAAAGAGATTTTACTTCTTCGGAAAATGTTTTTGTAAAACCTACAATATCCGAAAACAATAAGGCTTCAAATTCATGCGGTTGAATATAGGCTTTAAAACGCGAATTATTAATTTCATTTTCAAAAGCCCTTTCTAAAAAAATAACACGCTCATAAATATGTTTATCCGATGTCGGCAAATTTGAATGTTCAGGAAAATCGTTAGGAAGCCTATAGAAGTCAAAAAAAGTAGTTACTACCTTTGAGGTATCTTGTAATAATTTTTTTAAATTATTGTTAGCTTTACCAAATGAAACAGAACCACCTTTATGTTTTTTACCAAAAGTATTATCGTTTTTACTGTAAATTATAACTGGAGTCACCCAAATTCTATATTTTTCAAGATAAGGATATAAAACTTCTTTAACAAAACTTTCTTCGGTTTGTCCTTCTACGAGAATAGTTACAAATTTATGCTCCATATTATAGTTTAAGGTCTGCCGCCTATAAGATTTTTTTCCCAAATTTCACCTAAAGTATAATCTTCAAGCCAAACATCTAAAGACGCTGCATCAAGTCGTTTAAACGTTGATTGGTTATCTTCGTGTTCAACAACAACAATATGTTCCGGATTAAATTGACTTACAAAAGAAGTTGATTGCGTGGCGATAATAATTTGAGATGATTGAGATGCAATACTTATCAAACCACTTAATATACCTAATGCAGAAGGATGTAAGCCAAGTTCGGGTTCATCAATTATAATTATATATGGTAATTTGGGTTGAAGCAAAAGTGTTGCTAAACATATCATGCGCAACGTTCCATCTGAAAGATGATGTGCTGTAAATTGTTTGTCTGACCCGCGTTCAAACCACTCGATTCTAATTTTACCTTTTAAAGTTTGTGACTCTTCCAAATTAAACCGATCAAAAAATGGTGCAATACGACGAATAGCTTTTTCAATTTGCAGAAAATGTTGCAGATGATTTTTTTTCAAAATGTATAAAAAGGCTGCTAAATTAGATGCATCTTCTCGAAGTTCGCGGTTGTCTTCAATACCGGTAAAACCTTTAACATACGCACTATCACTTGTATCGTGAAAATGATAAATTTTTATTTGTTTTATTATTGGAGCCGGTGTAGTAGTTAACTCGACTATTTTAAAACCATTTTTATATTGCGCTTCATGCTCCATGCCTATACCTAAATAGCTTTCATAAATCCCTACTCTATAATTATGGTCTTGCCATTCACCCGGAAATTTTCTAACACTCGATACTTCTTGTTTTAAAATAAATTTATCATCATCAGTGGCTTCCAACTCTATGTTGTATGAACTCCAAAGATCTTTATGGATATTAAAAACTATTTTTAAAGCTAACAAGGACGACACCTTTCTTCCAAAATATAAAAAATTATCGGCACCACCTTTTTTAGCTGTATAAAATTGAAGGTTTTGGGTTACAATTTGTTGTAAAAATTTAAAAAAAGAAATAAAATTAGATTTACCCGCACCGTTCGAGCCGATGAAAACATTTATATCCCGTAACTCAAAATCTTTGAGTTCACGGATAGACTTAAAATTATTTATTGAAACGTTGTGGATTTTCATAAAAAAATTTATCGGGTAAAAATAAGTTGAATTTTTTAAATTTTCAAGAAAAGTAAATTAAAGTACTTCCGCTAGTACAAAAATACTTCCACCTACATAAATTAAATCGTCGGCGTTACCGGATTTTTTTGCCGCAGCGTAAGCGCGTTTGACGGATGAATAATTTTTTCCTTTTAAACCAAAACTCTGTGCTTTCGTTTTCAAATCAGCTGCCGATAAACCGCGCGGAATGTTGGCTTTACAGAAATAATAAATCGCATTTTTCGGAAAAAGAGCCAACATTTTTGTAATATCTTTATCGCGCACCATACCGACTACAATGTGCAATTGATTGTATTTAAGCGTTGCTAATTGTTGCGTGACATATTTTATCCCCGCTTCATTGTGCGCGGAGTCGCCGATGATAAGTGGAGAGCGTTGCAAAATCTGCCACCTGCCAATAAAATTTGTGAGCGATTTTAAATTTGCTAATCCGGTTTCAATGCCGTTGCGCCATATTTCGGGTTCGATGTTTTTAAAAAACGGCAAAGTCTTCATTAATTCAATACTCTGCAAAACGGTAGCAATATTTTTTTCTTGATATGAGCCGCTTAAATTAATTTTTAAATTTTTATAAGGCGATGAATTTTTAAAATTGTTTTTAAAATCGGCATTCACCCAAAAATTTTCTAAATCTTGTTCCAAAATTTTTATTTCTAAATTTCTCTC